>JAGCFY010000120.1 GCA_017649845.1 Paludibacteraceae bacterium | reverse complement strand
TCCGCTGCAGAAGAAGGGTTTGAGCATGGAGTTTCTGCGTACGATAGCGCATCTGCGCCCGAGAACCAACACGTTCGGTGCCGTCTTCCGCATCCGTCATAATATGGCGATGGCGATCCATACCTATTTCCACGAGCACGGGTATTTCTACTTCCATACTCCGCTGATCACTGCCAGTGACTGCGAGGGCGCCGGACAAATGTTCCAGGTAACGACGAAGAACCTGTACAACCTCAAGTTTGACGAGAACGGACAGATCGACTACAGCGATGATTTCTTCGGCAAACAGGCTGCTCTGACCGTAAGCGGTCAGCTGGAGGGAGAGTTAGGCGCCATGGCTTTGGGTAAGATCTACACCTTCGGCCCTACTTTCCGCGCGGAGAACAGTAACACGCCGCGTCACTTGGCGGAGTTCTGGATGATAGAGCCGGAAGTGGCGTTTATCCAAAAGGACGAGCTGATGGATCTGGAAGAAGATTTCATCAAATACTGTGTTCGTTGGGCGCTTGACCATTGCATGGATGATCTGGAGTTCCTTAACCAGTTTGTGGACAAAGGCCTGATTGAGCGTCTCAAATCGGTGGTAGATACCGATTTCGTTCGTCTGCCTTACACAGAGGGCGTTAACATCCTGCAAGAGGCTATCAAGAACGGTAAGAAATTTGAGTTCCCCTGCAACTGGGGCGATGATCTGGCTTCGGAACACGAGCGCTATCTGGTAGAAGAGCACTTTAAGAAACCGGTTATCATGACCGATTACCCGAAGGAGATCAAGGCTTTCTATATGAAGATCAACGAGGATAACAAGACCGTGCAGGGCACAGACGTACTCTTCCCGCAGATCGGCGAGATTATCGGTGGTAGTGTGCGTGAGGAGAGTCTGGACAAACTGAATGAGGAGATCGAGCGCCGGCATATCCCGATGAAAGATATGTGGTGGTACCTGGATACACGCCGTTTCGGCAGTGCACCGCATGCGGGATTCGGACTCGGATTTGAGCGACTCATGCTCTTTGTTACCGGTATGCAAAATATCCGTGATGTCATTCCGTTCCCGCGGACACCCAAGACTGCAGAATTTTAATATAATTAATCCATAAAAAACACTAACAAACAATCGTATGAGAAACAAACTCTTTTCGCTGATGTTTGTGCTGGCAATAAGCTTGACGGCTTTTGCACAGACGTCACTCAAAGGACGAGTGATCGACGAAGCCACCCAGACTCCTGTTGTGGGCGCCAAGGTGACACTCGCCAACCAAAACATTTCCACCACGACGAATGCCGCCGGAGAGTTTTCGCTCCTCTATCTGGATGCTATCGATGAAGAAGTACTCATCGAGGCAGACGGATATGTAGCAGCACTGGAGTTGGTCAACCTGCAGGCTGAACAAGCCAACAGAATGGACGACATTGCGCTGCAACAAGACATCGTCACACAGGCTCAGGATGAAATCTTGCTAAACCTGACGGAGGAAGAGATGACAGACGACGAAGGTCGTTCGCAGTCGCAGGCTTCGTCCTCGTCCGCTTCGACGGATGTATTCAACTCCAACACTTCTTTCGCTTGGTCCACCGCACGCTATCGCAACCGCGGCTACCAGTCGAATGTGGAGAACTACTACATCGAGGGTCTGAACTTCAGTTCGCAGGAGCGCGGTCAGTTCAACTACTCCGCCATGGGCGGTCTGAATGATGCCAGCCGCTACAAAGAGGTGCTGAACCCGATGGAAGCGACCAACTTCACCTTCGGCGGTATCGGTCAATCGACCAATTACCTCATGGGTGCGAGCCGCTATGCGCAAGGTTGGAAAGTAGGTGCTGCGGGTACGAACCGTAACTACAAAGCACGTGTCAATGCCACCTATGCCAGCGGCGTACTGCCGAGTGGATGGGCGTTCACTGCACAGCTCGCGTACCGCTTCTCGCCCTACATCGACAACAAAGGAATCATCGGAGAGGGTATCAAATACTACTCGCTCGGTTATTTCTTTACGGCAGAGAAGATCTGGGACAACAAGCGTCTCAAACTCCTCACCTTCGGTGCGCCGACAGAGCGCGGACAGAACGCAGCCGTGACGCAAGAGGTGTATGACCTGACCGGCTCGAACAACTACAACCCGTACTGGGGTTATCAGAACGGACAAGTGCGCAACTCGCGTATCGTCAAATCGTTTGACCCGACCGTCATTGCGGCTTTTGAGTACAATATCGACGAGCAGCAGAAGATGAAAGTGGCAGCCGGATACCATTATTCCTGGTATTCCAACTCGGCGCTTAACTTCTACAACGCTCCCGATCCCCGTCCGGACTACTATCGCAACCTGCCGTCCTTCATGTGGGACGGGCAGATAGCTAACCCGAACAACGAGACCTCAGCGCAGCAGCTCTTCGACGCAGCCGGAAACCACTATCCGTGGGGACTCTTTATCGGCGAGGACATGAAGGGCAACAGCCTCGGGTCCGGTTTCGAGGATCCTATGACTCCCGGATCGTGGATCGGTCCGTCGGTTGACCAGGAGCAGTATATGAACCTTGTTAATCTCTGGCGCAACCGCGATAACAAGACCACGCAGATAGACTGGGATAATATCTATGCCTCCAACTACGCCAACAACCAGACCAACCCGAACGGTGCCGCACGGTATATCCTTGAGCGCCGCCATAATGATATCCAGGAGCTGAACGCTTCGTTCAACTATGTGAATACCAAATACGACCACCTCAAGATGACACTCGGTGTAGAGGGCAAGTACTCGCAAGGTATTCATTATAAGACGATTGACGACCTGCTCGGCGGCAACCAATGGATTGATATCGATGCTTTTGCAGACCGTGATATCAAGGAGCTGGCTTCCAATAGCGGTTTCACGCAGGCCGATATCGAGAATGTCCGCAAGAACGAGATCCGCGACGGATATAACAACGTGACCCTCGCTAACGGACGCCATTTCGGCTATGACTACCGGATCAACATGGGTAATATGAAGGCCTGGTTCCAGAACGAATGGAATTTCAACGAAGTGGATCTGTACTACGCGCTGGCTTTCGAGTATAACTCCATGCAGCGTACTACCACGATGTACAACGGACGTGCGTGGTACCTGACTACCATCGCCCAAAATCAGGATGCTCTCAACGGTACTGACAACTATTGGAAATATCTGGGCAAGAAAGCCCTGGATGACCTGACTAACGGTAGGAATAACGCGCCGGGAAACACTCTGGTCGGTATGGAGCACTCCTTCCTCGATCCGGCTTTCAAGTTGGGTCTTACCTATAAGATCAACGGACGCAACAGGTTGAAACTGAATGCTTTAGCCGAGACCCGTGCACCTTATGCCCGCGATGCTTATATCTCGCAGCGTGTGCATGACCGCGTAGTGGAAAATATCTACACGCATGATAATGCGAAGAATCTGACGGATTTCTATGCTGCCAGCGAGAAAGTGGCGGCAGCGGACCTGACCTATGAGTTCAACTACCCCGTTATCCGCGGCCGTATTACCGGATTCTTCACCCAGTCCTGGAACGGCACCGAGCTGAACGGCTATTACGACGATGAGGCGCGTACCTTCGTCAACCAGGCCATGACCGGTATCGACAAACGGTATATGGGTGTTGAAGCGGCTGCTGCTGTCAAATTAGGCACCTATTTCACCTTGACCGGTGTGGCTTCTGTAGGCGACTATCGCTATACCAGCGATGCTATTGCGGTCACTTCGGCGGAGAACGGAATGCCTATGACCCAGGATCAGTCCACCAAGGCGCTGGTCTTCGAGACCAAAGACAAAGTGCTCTTGAAGGGCCTCAAACTGTCCACCGGTCCGCAAGTGAACGCCAGCCTCAAGCTCTCGTTCTTCCATCCTAAGATGTGGTTCGCCGATATCACGGTCAGCTATCATGACTGGAACTACCTCTCTGTGGCTCCGAGCCGCCGTATGCAGGGCCTCTATACCGGAACACGTATGGACGGTACGGCTGTCAACGGTTGGTTCGGCGACGAGAACGCCAATGCTATCCAGACGACGGACGGACAGCTGCTCCGCGTGAATGTGGATGCGGACGGCAATGCCACCTATGAGAACGCCGTCATGGACGCTAACGGAGTACCGGTACTCAAGTATCCGTATAACATCATGACCATGCAGGAGAATATCGCAGCTACCAACCCGCTCAACCGCTTCCTCATCGATGCTTCGGTCGGCAAACTGCTCTATCTGCCGAACCGTCAGTCGTTATCGATCAACCTCAGCGTAACGAACCTTACCAATAACACGCATTTCAAGACCGGCGGCTATCAGCAGGCTCGTCTGCCGCGTGCCGTTCGGCAGGGTGAACTGGATTACCAGAACTCTATCATTACCGCGAATGCATGGAAATACCCGTCCAAGTACTACTATGCATGGGGGGCTAACTTCTTCTTAACAGTAACTTATAAATTCTAAGCAATATGAAGACTCAAAAATATCTTTCGTACTTGGTACTTGGTACCTTGGTACTTGGTCTGGTTTCTTGCGAGCCTAAAGCACTGACGGAGGAAGATGTATTCGTTTCCGAAGACAAGGTGGCTGAATTGACTGCGGATGGACAGGTCTATGACCTCAACGATTTCCTGGATCGGTTCATGACCGAGGAAGGTACTTATCATAATGACACCACGCCCTATCGTGAGCGCTCCTATGATGCTACGCACGGGATCTATCTCTATTCCGTGGACACGCTCCCGGCCGGAGGACCCGGTATCTATATCCGCGGACGTATTACTACGGATGACTATGCCGGCAATTTCTATAAATCGATTATCATCCAGCAGATTGTAGGCGGCCAGCAGCAGAACCTCCGTATCTCGGTCGATCTCGGTTCCAGCGCAGGTATGTACCAAATGGGACAGGAGATCCTGATCCGTTGCAACGGTCTCGCGGTAGGACGATATGCCAATCAGCCGCAGCTCTGCGTGCCATCGTATAACAACAATATCTATGCGATGAATGCTTCGCAGAAAGTAGGCTGGTGCCCCGGACGTATCCCCGGACCGGCTTTCCGGAAAGTTGCGTATATGATCGGCGTGCCCGATGTCAGCAAACTGCAATACGACGAACTGACCCTCGCGGAACTGTACACCCAGATTGAGCTAAAACCGGCTGCTACGAATATGGACGCTGTCCGTAAGATGGACGGACGGCTTATTCGCCTGAAAAATGTGCATTTCACCGGCCAATACGATGATAACGGTTCGCTCAAGAACTGCGATACCACCAATCCGGATACGATCGGAGGAGGCGGAGCGAATGTCTTTGCACCTTCTACCCAGAATATCGGGTACCCGCAGAGCCGCGTCTTGGGTGGTCAAGGTACCACCTCTACCATCATGTGCTCCAACTCCGAGTATGCCAAGTTCGCCTATTATTATCTGCCGGGCGCAGACAAAACGGGTGTAGATAACTGCAATACCTATACCGGTACCGTTACCGGTATCCTCGGCTGGTATCTGGATAAAGCCTCCGATCTGGCGAGCAATAAACTCACGGGCTACGAGTGGTCGGTTACGCCGCGTGGTATCCCGGGCATCGGCGTAGAGGATATCAGTATGACCAACGATCATGACGATCCCTGGATTCCGAAAGAGTACGATCCGAAAGACCGTTGATCAATGAACTGGCTGGATGTTTTATTACTTCTGCCGCTTCTTGTAGGCCTCGTCAGAGGTCTGATGCGCGGGCTTGTCTCCGAGATCATCGCCATCGTGGTGGTGATTCTCGGAGTGCTCTGTGCACGCTTTGCTGCTCCGCCTTTCTCCGCATGGCTGATACAGCAGTTCGCTTGGCCCCAAGGAGTCTGCGACGTGGTGGCTTATACGCTGATTTTCCTGGCATGCGCCGTGATACTCTCGCTCCTGGCCAAAGGACTGACTAAGTTCCTCAGGGCTATCCATCTCGGCTGGGCTAACAGATTGCTTGGAGGCCTTTTCGGCATCTGCAAATACGGCCTTTTTGTCCTCATGGCGGTCTTTATCATGGATAAGACCGATGAGGCTTTCGGCTGGACAGAAAAAGCACCGGTAGTAAAGACATCCGTCGTGTATCCCCAAATGGTCAAAGCCACGCATGCTTTATTATCTGTCTCTGGGAAGTAATATCGGCGATCGGGAGCAGACGCTCCGCCGGGCGCTACTACTCATGGAGCAGCAGATAGGTCGTATCTCGCGCTGCTCTTCTTTTTATTACTCCGCCCCTTGGGGATTTGAGAGCGAGCATGAGTTCTGCAACCTCTGCTGCGCTCTGGAGACGGCGCTGACCCCGCACGAAGTGTTACATCGCACTCAAGCGATCGAGCTCCAACTCGGACGCACCCGGAAATCCGCTGACGGCCATTATGCCGACCGGACCGTCGATATCGATATCATTCAGGCCTTCGACGGAGATACAGAAATAACCGTCACTACGCCGGAACTGACTATTCCTCATCCCCTGTGGCAAGAACGTGAATTTGTATGCGTACCACTAAACGAAATAAAAGAAGCAAAAAACTCAAACAAAGTTTGATTACCTCCCTTATCGTCATATGTTTGGCGCTCGCCGGATATGTGTATGAGCAGTTTTTCATGCATCCGAACGTGCCGGATCATCTGGAGATCCCTGCCATACAGGTGCAACGCAGCAGTCAGATCATCGAGCATACCGGTTATACCGTCTCGTATAATCCCGATTGGCGTATTCCTAACTGGGTGGCATACGAACTGACGGCGCAGGAAGTGGCAGGCGATTTAGGCCGGTACGATAAGTTCCTACCCGACCCGATGGTCAAGGGTGATCCCGTCATCAGCAAAGACTACAGCAATTCTGGCTACGACCGCGGGCATATGTGCCCGGCAGCAGATATGAAATGGTCCGAGCAGGCGATGAAAGAATCGTTCTATATGACCAATATCTGCCCGCAGAACCATAACAACAATGCCGGGGACTGGAAAGACCTCGAGGAACTGGGGCGCGACCTCGCCGCCAAGTACGGCAAGCTCTATATCTGCTGCGGACCGATCGTAACGGATACACATACCACCATCGGCACCGTCCGTAAGATCGTCGTGCCGCAGGCTTTCTATAAAGTCCTCCTGCGCCAAAAAGCAGACGGGCAATGGACCGCCATCGGCTTTGTCATGCCTAATCAAGCCGGCAACAAACCGCTCATGACATACATGCTCTCTATCGACGAAGTGGAGCAGCAGACCGGCATCGATTTCTTCCCTGCCCTACCCGACGAGATAGAAACAGCGATCGAAGCCAACTACACGTTCTCCGACTGGACACTTTAACACAACATCAATATGAAAGATCAAATCAATGCCTTGATCATGGAGGCGATGAAAAACCATGATTCTGTACGCACAGAGACGCTGCGTGCTATCAAGAGTGCATTCCTCAACTGGCAAACCAGCAAAGAGAATGCAGGTAAAGAACTGACCGAAGCGGACGAGATCCAGATCATCAAGAAGATGGTCAAGCAGCGCCAGGAGTCCGTCGAGCAGTACCTCGCTGCCGGACGGCAGGAGTTAGCCGATGCTGAGCAGGCGCAGATCAATGTCCTCGAGACCTTCCTGCCTAAAGCAGCATCGGAAGAAGATATCGTCCGGGCTTTCCTACAAGCCAAAGAAGCCAACGGATGGGAGGCAGAGAAAAAGAACATGGGCCTCTTCGTCAAAGCTATCAAAGCCGCCCTGCCTAATGCCGACGGCAAGATGGTCGCACAAGTCGTGCAAAGCCAATTAAGTTGACGCAAACTTAATGTTTTTGGCATAGTATTTGTTCCTATCTACGCGAAGGAAATACTATGCATAAATATCGCTATCTGATAATACTATTATTTCTGCTTCTTCTGCTGCCCTTATCAGCGAAGAGGCAGTTTTCTATGCCTGATTCGCTGCGCACGCTGCTTATAGATGTGCACGGCGTTTCTATTACTATGCAGCGGGTGGAAGGTGGTTCGTTTGTGATGGGTGCTACTTCTGACCAGTACGATCCGGACACTTATACCGACAAGCCCGCACATCTTGTTTTTCTTTCTCCCTATTATATCGCTACTACAGAAGTGACCAACCGCCTTTGGCGTGCTGTGATGAACGAGCGCGAGATGCTTGATTTATCGGGTTATCCGGAGCACCCTGTCTCCTTCGTTTCTTGGCACCAAGCGCAAGTCTTTGTGCGGCGGTTAGACAGTATCACCGGCATGCCCTTCCGGCTTCCCACCGAAGCGGAATGGGAGTTTGCGGCGCGCGGTGGTGAGAAAAGCCAACATTTCCGTTTTGCTGGAGCAAACGAAGCAGATACAGTGGGATGGCTTTTTCCTATTGCCGGTCAATGGACGCATCCCGTAGCGCGCAAACAGCCGAATGAAATCGGGCTATACGACATGACGGGTAATGTAGCGGAATGGTGTCAGGACCTCTATGGCCCGTATCAGTTATCCACACGTCCTGATCCTTGTGGTGCAGACACCGGTTCTTTCCGCATCGTGCGTGGCGGCAGTTATGATAATTGTATCGCCAACAGTCATCTGTCAGTGCGGCGGTGGTACGAACCGGAGACGGCTGTAGGATACATAGGATTCCGTGTGGCTCTGACGCTGCCGAACGATCCGATGAAACAAGTCGTAACCGAAGAACCGGAACTGACCAGGAAGGTTCGTCTCAAAGGCCGCAGACTGCATTTCACTCTGGTGCCGGGCGACGAACCTTATTATATCTCCGAGGAGGTAAGTGCTGCATTATGGAAACAGATCACCGGTCTCGAACCGCCTGATAAGGAACACGGCAAAGCTACCGGCATGCCGTTGCCGGAGCGAGTCCGTTTTGCGGAACTATGCAGCCGCATAGCCGATAAACCGCTCTCTGTTGCCACATTAGCCGAAATAGATAGCGCGTTAGCAAAAGGCATCATTCCTCCTCCAAGGCAGCCCAAACGCCAGCGCTCCGTGCGGGCAACTCAACGCAGCAGAAAAACCCGCGAGAAACTCTCTCCATGGGCTGAACTCATCGGTGTCAAAATCAAACACACCGACGATCCCATCTTGCTGGAATACAAAGGCGATGCCAACGAAAAACTCCCGCTACGCCTTGTTCTGAGGTAGTCACGGGATACAAAAATTACCAGAAAAACGGGAAATGAAAATTAAAAAAGTGGCAAAGGTGCCACTTTTGAGTTTCTTATAAGTCATTGAAATTCAGGTAATTGCAGTGATTTGCAAGCAACAAAGTCTAGGATGCCCCTACAATGCCCTTTTTGCGCTCTCAGCGCGCCTCTTATTTTACCCTATTTTGCTTAGATTTTTTCAGTTTTTTCATGTATTTTAAATCGGTAATTTGGCGGGAAATTATATAAATTAGACTAGAGAGTTGCATTTCTTGAAAAATTATTGTATCTTTGTGCTGATTTTTGGGAAAAATGAGGTTCGGTTGTAAGATTTGGGCAAGAAAATCGTATTACATATAGAAAGCCATCGAAACAGAGTATGACGCACGAGCAGTTTACGCAAATATATTTGCCGTTTAGCGGAAAGATGTATGCGCTTGCATACAACTTGCTCCGTAACCGTGACGAGGCGCGAGACTGCGTGCAAGATGTGTACTCCGAGTTATGGATCAAACGGGACACGATAGAACCCGACAAACCACCACTTCCGTTTGTATTAACAATGGTGCGAAACAACTGCCTCGACCGTCTCAAAGCCCGAAACACAGAGCCAAGCGATGAATTCATTGAGAC
>JAGCFY010000119.1 GCA_017649845.1 Paludibacteraceae bacterium | reverse complement strand
GTAGCTTTCTATGCCTCCAATGCAGCGGATTTCGAGGCTGCGCACCAGGTTGTAGAACAAGTAATTGCCGATTTCGGCCGGCTTGATATCTTAGTCAATAATGCCGGTATTACGCGGGACACTTTGCTTATGCGAATGACCGAGGCACAATGGGACCAGGTGATTAACGTGAATCTCAAGTCGGCCTTCAATTTCACACATGCCGTGACGCCCGTTATGATGCGCCAGCGCGGAGGATCGATCATCTCCCTCAGTTCGGTTGTCGGAATCAACGGCAATGCAGGTCAGGCCAATTATGCGGCTTCCAAAGCCGGTATTATCGCGCTCACCAAATCTGTTGCTAAAGAGTTAGGTTCACGCGGTGTACGTGCCAATGCGATTGCTCCGGGATTTATCTTAACCGATATGACCAAAGCGCTGAGCGAAGAAACACTCAAATCCTTTGTCTCTATGATCCCGATGAAGCGTGGAGGAGAGCCTGAAGAAGTAGCAAAGGTCGCTCTCTTCTTAGCGAGCGACCTTTCCTCCTATGTCTCCGGACAAGTGATACAAGTCAACGGAGCTATGGTCTAGCGTTCAAAAATCTTGAATTGCCACGGCGCGAGGGTGAACTCTTGCGCCGTTTCTATTTTATGTTTCTTGCCGCAGAGGCATTTGTAGGTTCCTTCGTATCCGGCGAGATCCAGAGTAACCGTTTGCTCTTCGCCGCTCATGTTCATTACGGCGATTATAGTGTTATTATGCCAGCGACCCTCTTTCTGACGAACGCAGGCAAACACTTTCTCGTTGTTCGTAGCAATACGTACCATCGGCGCACCTACCTCCGGGCTGAAGATCGCTTTGTTGCGCTCGCGCAGACCGTTCAGCAAGTGGTACAAATCCGCTTCTGCATATGCCTCGTCTTTATCAATCATATCTTTCTCAAAGAACTCCAGACGATGGTGATTGCCGCTCAACTGACCCGTGTAGATCATAGGCATACCCGGTACTACATAGCAGAAAGCTTGGAACAAAGGTACTGCATCACCCATACGTTCCTGCTCTGTGCCGTTCCAGCTGTTCTCGTCATGATTGGAGATAAAGTTCATGCGAATAGCCTCGGGACGAATCGTAGAATCCGCTTTCGCGAAGTTTGCCCACAGATCTTCAACGCTATTCTTACCTTGTGCTACACCGTTCATCAGGTGGTGCAGACTCCATCCGTAGTACATGTCAAAGGCGCTTTCGGTCAATTCCTGTGCTTTGTCTTCATCTTCTGCGAGAGTGAACATATCCGGATGACTCTGACGCAGATCAGCCATCGCCCAGTTCCAGAAATCGGTCGGCACTTCTCCTGCTACGTCGCATCGGAAGCCGTCAATACCGATCTCGTCCATCCACCATCTCATGGCTTTCAGCATCTCATTACGCATGTCCTGGTTGTCATAATTCAGTTTGGAGATATCGGTCCAGTCGTATTGCACCATCAGGTTGCCTAAACTGTCGCGGTAATGCCATCCGTCGTTCTTGGTCCATTCGCTATCCGGCGCTGTATGATTGGCAACCCAGTCCAAAATTACTTTGAATCCCATCTGATGCGCTTTGGCTAAGAAATGCTCGAAATCCTCGCGGGTACCAAACTCCGGATTGATCTCGCAGTAGTCGATGATAGAGTAATAACTACCCAGCGTACCTTTGCGGGTGATCACGCCAATCGGCTGACACGGCATGACCCAGATGATGTCGATGCCGTTCTCTTTGAGTGTCGGTAGCAGCGCTTCTGCAGCAGCGAACGTACCTTCCTCCGTAGCCTGACGGGTGTTTAACTCATAGATCGTAGCGTCATAAGCCCATTTCGGGTGGCGCAACTCGGTCTGCTCAGCGCAACTGATCATTGCCAGAGCAACAAGTAAAAAGAATGTCTTTTTCATTAGTCGTTAATTATTTGATAAGTTAAGTCTTTGCGATTGATGATCACGGTCACTTTCTCGCCCAGGTAAATACGCTGGTAGATAATCTCGTCCGGACGGTCGATCAACGGAATAAAATCACCGTAGAGCAGCGGCATGGAGTTGCGCCGCATGTGGATCAACTCCGCTACTTCATTGCGCATGTTACGCTCGTCCAGACTAAGTGTCTCAAACCGCATCATATGCCGGTTATCCGGATCATTGCCGCCTACTTCGCCGTATTCGTCCCCTTGATAGATACAGGGCACGCCCGGCAGTGTCATATTCAGCACTTCTAATAGCAAAGCGCGTTTGTAGGCTTTCTCGGCGTCGCCGATACCTACCTCTTTGGTCCATCCTTCTTCTTTTCCGTAAGCGTAGATATCGATTGCGCCGCCGGCGATAGAGGCAAAGCGTATCTGATCATGATTACCGCTGATATTACCCATGGTATGGTGAGCGCCGTAGGTTCGCAGCGAAGTCAACTCGTTCTGCAGCACCTCGTCCATGCCTTTGTAACCGCATAGCGCTTCGCGCGCCGTGAAATAGACGTTGAAATCAAACTGCGCATTCAGCATTCCGGTCTTGACATAGCTGCCGATCAACTGCGGAGAACCGTAGGTCTCACCGATCATCCATATCTCTCTGCCCGGCCAGCGGGTAGCGATCTTCTGGCCTAACATCCGCCAGTAACCCTCCGGGATATGCTTGCATGCGTCGTGGCGGAATCCGTCCAGGTCGTAGTTCGCTAACCAGTACAGCGCGCTGTCTGTCATCTGCTCGCATACTTCTTCACGCTCCAGATCCAGGGTCGGGATATGTTTGTCGAACCAGGTCGTTAACCGCGCTTCGTCCCAGAGTTCAAAATTCCGTGTCCCATCCGGCAGCAAGGAGTCGGTATGCCAATCCGGATGCTCCTGCAGCGTAGGCGAATTGATATGCATATGGTTCGCTACATAATCCAGAATGACGTTCATCTCGTGCGCGTGCGCGGTATCTAATAAGGTGCGCAGCTCATCCGGCGTACCGAAGCGGTCGTCCAGTTTCGTTGCGAAAATAGGCCAGTAGCCGTGGTATCCGCTAAACTTGGTATAGGTCTTTGTGCTGTCGTATTTATTGCCGTTCGGGAAAGGATACAGACCCCATGCATCCCATGGATTCTGCGTGATCGGACTGATCCACAGCGTGTTAACGCCTAATTTGTCGAAATATCCTTCGCTGATCTTGGCCGTGATACCGGCTAAATCGCCTCCTTGATAATCCACAATATCCAGAACCTCCGGGCTGTTCATCTTCCAGTCATTCCCTTCGTTTCCGTCGTAGAAACGGTCAATGAGAATAGAGTAGAGCACCTGCGCTTGCTCATCATGACGGTTCAATTGACTTGCGCTCGTCACGATTTTGCCGTCCTGCATCGGCAGCAGCATGTCGTTGTAGAGATAAGTCTCGTCCTCCGCGTAGATCCGCAGATAACTGCGTCCGCTCTTTAACTCACTCATTCCCTCATTCGCTAATCTCTTGATATCCAGCGTCCATGTTCCGTCGTCCTCGGCTTGCCATAGATCATTGGCAATAATCATGTTTTGCCAATACGCTACGAAACTTGGATTAGCCACGCTGTCGTAAAATCCTACGCGCAGTTTGTCCTCCTCGTATCCCAATGAAATCAAGGCCTGACGAACCGGTTTATTCGGTAAAATAGGAATCTCGAAGGAGTTATTTTTCTTGTCGTAAAAGGTGAGGGCGTGAATCGACTTGTTGCGGTTCACGATATCCATCTCGCGAACAACAGGCAGCGTGCCGCTGAGGTTCATATATTCTATTGCCTCATCGGCAATCCAGTGCATGTTTTTCCATTGCCCCGTGTCGCCGTACAGCGCAGGGATATAATCGGTTAATACCACATGCATTGTGTCTCCGCTCATGCGGATAGGCATGATCGGGTCGGATTTAGCGATTTGCCCGGCAATATTCGTATTGCGCTGACATCCCGCGCAACATAGGGCTATAACAAGGATAAAGATACTTTTTCTCATGGTTTCACATATTTAGCGGTGCAAAAGTACTAAAAAAAATCGGTCTGTGCAAATTTTATTTGCATATTTCAAAAAAAAGCAGTACTTTTGTAGCGATTTTGTAAATTATCCGAATTATGGCTTTGAAAGATACTATTCAATCCTTGTTGACGCAAGTGCAATCGATGTCTGCCGCTAATGCGGAGGAACTCGAGGCACTGCGTATCAAATACCTTTCCAAGAAAGGCGAAATCACGGCGCTCTTCAATGAGTTTCGTCTTGTGCCGGCTGAGCAGAAACGCGAACTCGGCCAGCTCCTGAACCAACTTCGTCAGGAGGCAGAGGCACGCATTAACGACCTCAAAGAACAAATCAGCAATCAGCAATCAGCAACCAGCAATGTCCGTCAGGACCTCACCCGTACGCCGGATCCTATTGCCCTCGGTACGCGTCATCCGCTGTCGCTGGTACGTGAGGAGATCGTAGATATCTTCTCCCGCATCGGTTTTACCGTAGCGGAAGGGCCGGAAGTAGAGGATGACAAGCATGTCTATGGTATGCTTAATTTTGCGCCGGAGCACCCGGCTCGCGACATGCAGGATACGTTCTTTGTGGAGAAAGAGATGGGTGTTCAGAAACCTACCGATATCCTCCTTCGTTCGCATACTTCGTCTGTCCAGACGCGTGTCATGACATCCCAGAAACCGCCTATCCGCGTGCTCTGCCCGGGTCGT
>JAGCFY010000118.1 GCA_017649845.1 Paludibacteraceae bacterium | reverse complement strand
TATCGGCTCCATCACGTTCAGTTGTAACTGACCTGCTTCGGCGGCGAAGGTCACTGCGGTGTCATTTCCAATCACTTTGAAGCATACTTGATTCGTTACCTCCGGAATCACAGGATTCACTTTTCCCGGCATGATAGAGCTACCCGGCGCCATAGGAGGCAGGTTGATCTCATGCAGACCACAGCGTGGACCGGAAGCCATCAGACGCAGGTCGTTGCAGGTCTTGCTCAGTTTGACTGCCAGGCGTTTGAGGGCAGCGGAATAACTGACATAGGCACCTGTATCCGGTGTGGCTTCCACCAAATCACTAGCCAGCACAAATGGTTCTCCGGTCAATTCGCACATCTTCTGGATACATAACTCTGCATAGCCGGCTACGGCATTCAGACCTGTTCCGATAGCGGTTCCGCCCATGTTAATCTCATAAAGAAGGTTCACGTTGCGCGCAAGATTGGCCACCTCTTCTTCCAGGTTGTTGGCAAATGCATGAAACTCCTGTCCGCTGGTCATAGGTACAGCATCCTGTAACTGGGTGCGCCCCATCTTGATTGAGTCGTTGAACTCATCGCCTTTCTTGCGAAGGGCAGCGATCAGGTTCTTCAGTTCATCAACCAGACCTCTGTTCATACGGATGAAAGCATAACGGAAAGCTGAAGGGTAGGCGTCGTTGGTGGATTGTGCGCAGTTGACATGGTCGTTCGGTGAGCAGAACTGATATTCGCCGCGTTTATGTCCCATGATCTCCAGTGCACGGTTTGCGATCACCTCATTGGCATTCATGTTTACGGTAGTACCGGCACCGCCTTGTACCATGTCCGTAGGGAACTGGTCGTGCATCTTACCGTCAATAATTTCACGACAAGCCTGCGCAATAGCCGCATAAATCTCATCGTTGATCACTCCTAATTCATGATTTGCTTCCACAGCGGCCAACTTGATATATCCCATCGCAATGATATACTCCGGGAAATCGGACATCTTGAGATTGGATACCTTGTAGTTGTTGATACCGCGCTGCGTCTGCACGCCGTAATATGCCTCTTCAGGCACTTGCAATTCGCCCAGTAAATCGGACTCTATACGATATTTTTCCATAGTATTATATTTGTTTTTATTCTTTGATTCCCAATAATGACCGTACGAACTCAACGCGGTTAAAGCATTGTAAATCAGTCATTTGTTCTCCCAAACCGATGTATCGTACGGGTATCTTGAATTGGTCGGAAATACCTACTACTACGCCGCCTTTGGCTGTTCCGTCCAGTTTGGTTATCGCCAGAGATGAGACTTGCGTAGCGGCGGTAAACTGACGTGCCTGCTCGAATGCATTTTGTCCCGTAGAGCCGTCCAGTACCAGCATTACGTCGTGCGGCGCATCCGGGATCACTTTCTGCATGACGTTCTTGATCTTTGTCAACTCGTTCATGAGGTTGATCTTGTTATGCAAACGTCCTGCCGTGTCAATCAGTACGACGTCGGCATCATTCGCTTTGGCGGATTGCAAAGTGTCGTAGGCTACCGAAGCGGGGTCGGAGCCTTGTTGCTGTTTCACAACCGGCACTCCTACGCGTTCACCCCAAATACATAGTTGCTCAACCGCGGCTGCGCGGAATGTATCGGCTGCGCCGAGGTACACTTTCTTGCCGGCAGCTTTGTATAGGTAGGCTAATTTGCCGATCGTAGTCGTCTTACCTACGCCGTTGACACCTACTACCATTACTACGTACGGTTTCACGGGAAGGTCTGCTGAAAAGTCTAGGATTTCCCCTTGGTTATTCTCTTCCAGTAACGATGCGATCTCATCCACCAGCAAGGCATTCAGTTCGTCCGTACCTATATATTTATCGCGTTTTACGCGCTCCTGCACGCGCTCGATAATACGTAGTGTCGTTTCTACGCCTACGTCGGAAGTGATCAACGCTTCCTCCAAATTATCCAGCACTTCATCGTCAATTGTGGATTTACCGGCGATAGCATGACCGATTTTACTAAGGACGGACTCTTTACTTTTCTCAAGTCCTTTGTCCAGTGTCTCTTTCTTCTCTCTATTGAATAAACCGAAAAAAGCCATATCTATTTGTATTTTTTTCTCATTTGTTTGTAATCTCTCCGTGCCTCAATGACCGCCTTGGCACTACCTTTCTTACCGGTAAGGAAGAATATCAGAGCCGCGGTATAGTCCAAAAAGAAGCGTATGCCCAGTACGCTCCAGCGACACCAGCTGTTTTTATAGATCATTACCAGATTGTTGCGGAAATTAAGGTATGTCTTGCGCGGGTTGTCATAACTGAGTGAGCCTCCTCCGAGGTGAAATACCACGCTCTGCGGTATGCAGGCCAAACGCCATCCTTTGTTACGCAATCGCCAGCATAGGTCGATTTCCTCCATATGGGCAAAGAACGAAGCGTCCAATCCTCCGAGCGCTTTATATACTTCTGTCCGTACGCACATGGCGGCACCTGTTGTCCATTCTATCTCCGCAATCGTATCATACTGACCTTTGTCTTTTTCTACACGTCCGAAACGTCTACCGCGGCAGTAAGGATAACCGAGCCAATTCAAATAACCTCCTGCGGCTCCTGCATGCTCGAAATATTCGCGATTCTTCCAACTGCGGATCTTGGGCTGCACGGCTGCAACCTCAGGATGAGTATCCATATAATCGAGTAGGGGCGCAAGCCATCCTTCTGTCACTTCTACATCCGAGTTCAGCAGCATGACATACCGGCTATCTACCTGCGCTATTGCGCGGTTGTAGCCTTCGGCGAAACCGTAGTTCTTATCCAGTATAATCGTCCGAACGGAGGGAAAATCCTCCGCTAGCACTTGCATACTCTCGTCCGTACTGCCGTTGTCAGCGACGATAATATCCGCTTCCGGCGTATTGGCCACAACGGATGGCAGGTACGTACGCAGCATTTCAGCGCCGTTCCAGTTTAATATTATTACGCTACATTCTTTCATCCCTTCATCCATTCACTCTTTTCCACTTCCATCGGTTATGTGTCCATAGCCACAAAGCCGGTTGTTCGTGGATATTTTGCTCTAAAATACGAGCATAATTTGTTGTAATCTCGCTTTCTGCCGTCTCTTTCGGCGCTGCCGCGAGGGTCTTCATTTGTACGCGGTAGGATCCTCGTTCATTTCGGGTGATATAGAGGTAGAAGACCGGATAGCCGAATTTCTTTCCTAATACTTCTCCTCCGTCCAGAAATCCAGTCTCCTGATGCAGAAAAGTGGTCCATGTGCGAGTCACTTCCGGTCGCGGCTTCTGATCGCTGAGCAGACCTACGGTGATCGGCTGTTTCTCCGCCCGATAGCGTATCATCTCCCGCAATATCCGTTGTTTCTCTACGCATTCCCCGCCTCTTTTAGCGCGGATATCAAGCATCAGCTGATCCATCGATTTGTTTTTCAGCCGCCGATAGACATTCAGCTCTTTGACACCGGGTGTCAACCATCGCTGTATAGAAGCCATCCATTCCCAGTTACCCATATGCGCGAGCATGAATATACCGCCTCCTGCTTGATCTATCAGCTGATTGACAGTTTCCATTCCCTCGAAAACCACTCGTTGCCGCATCTCTTCGTTACTCATCCGGTAGCCGTAGATACTTTCTACGAAGGTGTAGCAGAGCTGCCGGTAGAAATCACGTGCTATCTGCTTCCGTTCCGCTTCATCCTTCTCAGGAAAAGCATTCAGCAGGTTCTTCGCTACCATCTCCCTCCTGTACCGCGCTATATGATAGATCAACGGATAGAGGAGGTAGTCCGCAAAGAAATAATGTACCTTTAGCGGAAGCCGGCTTAGAACAGAGGCGCAATAAGATAACATAACCAGCAAAACGAAGTGATCACAGGTCCGGCGAGTAATACGCTGTCAAAACGATCAAGCACCCCTCCGTGTCCGGGCAGAAAACGACCGGAGTCCTTGACTCCTACCGATCGTTTCATCAGGCTTTCCATCAGATCACCCATCGTACCGAAACCGCTTACCAGTACAGCGAACAGGCAAGGAACTAACAGTCCCGTCCCTTCTGCTACGATCGTGTCAAACCATCCGAAATAATGAAGCAATATAGCGGCACCAATTGTGAATACAACGCCTCCGATGAGTCCTTCCCAACTTTTCTTCGGGCTGATATGCGGTGTCATCTTATGATTCCCGTTTTTCCGTTTTGCGGTCAGGCTTCCAACGCAGTACGCACCGGTGTCATTGATCCAAATCAGTACGAAAAGCGCCAATAACAGCCATTTGTCCAGAAAAAGGAGAAATGCCAGCGTAGCCAAAGGCAAAGCGATCATTACCTGCGAGATAAATAGGTTTCCCCAGTTCTGCAGCGGTCGCTCGGAATGATTCCATATCTCGTCCAAAAGCGCAAAAACAAGGAATAGCAGGTAGCCGAAAGAGAAGGTAAAACCGAAAACATGGAAATCCCCTTCCCCTACTTCTGTCCGCCACGCAAGGCATAAAACCGTAGCCCATAGCAGAATCGTAGCTACAAAGGAATAAATCCGCAACGCACGAGGCGAGCCTACCAGGCGGTGAAACTCATCTACCGCGAGAATACAGAATAAAAAGAACAGCACGCCAAAGGAATAAGGCGACCATAAAATACTACCTACTACCGCGGCTACAAACACGGCACCGCTAAGAGTTCGTTTTACTAATTCAGACATAAATACATAATTTTGCGTACAAAATTACTACATTTTTTGCATATATCCAAATTATTTTGTATCTTTGCAACGATTTTTGTACGAAACAAGCGTACAGAAACAATAATTATGGAAAACAATAGCATTGAAATGGCTCTTTTGGAGCCGGAAGAGCGCGAGTTAGTCGCTTTTATCTATGATGCCATTCCGGCTCAAGATCGCGGAACCTTGAGTTCGGACGACATTCTCTGGGTACTCGATCGCATGGACGATTATCTGGAGAAACAAGGTCTGGTGACGGTGGATCCCGAGACCGGCGAAGCCGAGTATCTGGATGGCGAAGTGGATGAGACGGAGCAGTTGGATTTTGTACTGGCGGCAGTGAAAGAGGAAGGGCGTGAAATATCCGCTGTACAGATACAACTCATCCAGGATGCCGAGTTGCAGTACGGTATTAAGAAAGGGTATTATTCGGAAGAGTGAGTTCCATCGCTACAATAGGATTTTTCGATGGCGTTCATCGGGGACATCAGTTCCTTTTCAATTATCTGCGCTCGGAGGCTAAAGAGCGCGGACTAAGGCCGTTGATTGTCACGTTCAAGAGACATCCCAGGGTGGCGCTTGAAGCGGATTATATACCCCAGTTGCTTACTTCGCCCTCGGAGCGAGAAGCGCTGCTGAGCAAATATGGAGAAGTGTTAATGCTGCCCTTCGAGGACTTTCATACCTTTACGGCAGAGCAGTTCATGGCGTGGCTTAAGGCTAACTATGGAGTCTCGGTGCTGCTCATGGGGTATGATCACCGTTTCGGTTCGGACAGGTTAAAGAACCCCAGGGATTACCGCCGTATAGGCGAATCGATTGGCATGGAGGTACTGACAACCGGTGAATATACGGAGACGGAATGGCATGTCTCCTCTACCGAGATTCGTATGGCTCTCGAGGCCGGTAATATCCTTCTTGCCAATGAGCTCCTCGGGCGGCCTTATGCCCTCGTCGGTACGGTCGTGCATGGTAAAGGGGTAGGGCGAACAATCGGATTTCCTACGGCGAATATTGCTCCTTTAAACCCTCATAAAGTGATTCCGAAGCCAGGTGTCTATATGGCGCATGTCGATACGCCCGCGATGGATAATGCGCCGGCATTTGTCAACATTGACAAAGATAAACTGATCGAAGTGCATGTGCCTTCGTTCAAGGGAGATCTGTACGACCAGCAGTTGGAAATCAAGTTCCTGCGTTTTATCCGCGAGGAGAAGCATTTCGAGAGTCTGGAAGCTCTGCGCGAGCAAATCAAGGATGATATTGATAGCATCCTGCGTCCGGACGCATGAGTGCGCGGCTTGTGCCTTCTCTATCCGCAGGATAGGGCAGAGCCTGAATACTGTCGCCTATGTTTCTGGCCGGACTCAGCGAATCGAGCCGGAAATCATAATAAACATATTCCTTGTATTTATAGAAATCATTGACGAACACTTTGGCGGTGTCCGTTTTTTGCCAGTAGATGTTTTCTGCTGCGTGCGGTAGTGCCAAGGTGTCGGTTTTCAGATAATTGCCGACGAACGTACCGGGATAGAACCGGTCCAGCGGAGTAGCTACTACGATCTGGTTCGCGCGGTAGCCTGTGATGATACTATTGATGAACGAGGTAATCGTCTTCGGCGCCGTCTTGCTGAGGTTATCGATATATACCGCAGCGGTCTCTTCTTTTACGGCCGATTGGATTCGGATATTTGTGTAGCCGAAATAGGAAGCTATTGTTGTATGGATAAAATCGTGCTTGCCTCCCTCGCAATAGACACAATAGGATCCGCAGTTGCTGATTTCGCTATTCGTTATCGTTGCGTCTGTATTCAGCAGTACCAAGCCATACAACGTATGGTTGTGTATCCGGCATCCGTCCATAGTCAGTTGCGGCAGTGCGTCGGTGCAGGTGCTGTTACTCATCAGTCCCACATTGCCCGATAGAATATCTACATAACTCAAATGATAGGTCTGCTCTTTCTCGGCCTGCAGATAGATACCGTTCCAGCTTCCTCCCGCATAGAGGTAAGGCACGGAATCAAATAAGTTATCCACTCTGTCGCCACGGATCAGGATAGGTTGGTCTAACGTACCGTTAGCGCTGACATCGCCTAAGGCATAGATACAGGCACCTTGATGCATATAAATCCTGGCTCCAGGATTCATCGTCAATGCCCCGCCTACTACCAGCGTATCATAGATAATATAGGGTTTTACGGCTGTGAAAGTGAAATCCCCTTTCTCTGTTCGTCCGCAGCCTTTGCGTCCGATACGTTCTGCATCCTGGCCGTAGGCTTCTAACCGGACGTCCTGCGTAGTGCCGTTGGTCAAATGAAAATGCAATATATCATCCACCAGCACGGGACTATTGCTGTTAAGCGCCGCCATTCGTACACGGATAAAAACGAATGCACTGTCTCCGCCGTTGATCGTCATGTGTGTCAAGCGGCTCAAGTCCTGTTCACCGTCGATATTAACGAGGAAAACCTCTCCTTCTTCGAGCCATACACGATTAATCGCTATAACCGAGTTATACCGATTGTAAATCATCAACTGCGTAGTGGCACTGCCTTGCTCCGTAAAAACGGTGTCAAACGAGACAGTGTCGGCACTGAATACCAAACGAAGCGACGGATCGTTGCTCTCTTGATACTCGCTGCAACTGACCAACGCAAGCACGCATAACACTATGAGAAAGAGATTCTTACGCACTTATTCAAAATTGAAAGTCAGGCATATACAGCTGCTCGTCAAACGCTGGATAGCATTGGTGTAGAATGCTTCTTGCGGCGCTAATTCCATGCGCGTATCTGCAGGGTAGAGTTGGTCCGCAAAACCGATACGATAGGTGATCTCCGGGCAGAATTTGAACCATGTGGTATAGAAATCGCAGCCGAAACCTACTTCGCAGAAGTAATCCATCAAATTGAGCAGCACCGGTTTGTCTCGGTCTCTGCTTACATTGAAACTGACACCTCCGCCGGCAATGACGTACGGCCGGAAATTACCTTCCCGCGCGGCACTCCATTTCAGGTAAAGAGGCAGATAGACCGGCATCGCCAGAATATCCAGTTTGTCCCCGTGCCCCGGCAGACCTTGTACGGGATTGCCGCTCTCAGTCTTGTAACTCAGTGTACGGCTTGTAAACTGCATGCCCGGGCAGAAACGCAGATTGAGGTATTTACAGAGACGCAGGTCGGTCACAAATCCCACGTGGAAACCCGGCAGAATACTACTTACACGGGAGTGGTATATCTCTGTTTCTCCTGTGACAGGGTTTGCAATGGGCAGTTCGCTATCGGTTACGAAAAAAGAACTGAAATTCATACCTAACTGAAAGCCGAAATGGAAGAGTTTATCGTCCACGTACGGTCTATTCATCGCCTCCTGCGCCTTTGCCGGAGCAAAGAGCAAACATATCAAGCCAAGAAATACTATGTATCGTTTATTCAAAATCACTACTGCTGTTTCCGCTATCGTCCATATCGTCTCCACCACCTATTTCGCCATCCGGTCGGTTGCGTCTGCGGCCTTGCTGGTTACCGAAGTTATAGGTGATGGTAAAACTGATCGTACGGCTATGCCATCTGTTTTCGCTGAACTGCCAGAATCCGTCTCCCCAAGTGGTATTCCTTCTCGCACGGCTATCCAGCAGGTCACGTACGTTCAGTGCCAGAGCCAGTTGTTTGTTCAGGAAAGTATGTCGCAATCCCAGGTCGATGGAGTAACTGTGACTTGTCGTACCTTGTGCTACTACGCGCGGGGAACGGTAGTTAGCCGATATCTGACCGCTGAAATTCTTGGTGAAGAGGAACTGCGCATTCACTCTCACGGAGCCGGCGAAGATATTTTGTCCGGGCAAGTTGACCGGAATTTCAATACCCTGGTGTATGATCTTCTGATCCACTTTTGCTACGTTGTTCCAGTAGAAATTGGCAGAGGTCGTTAACTGTAACAATTCGCCGAAGAGACGGTTTTTCGCTACTACCTCTACGCCTAACTCCTGCCTTGTCGCTACGTTCAGATAGGTGTTTTTCATCACCTCGCCATCCATATATTTGATGTTCTGTACGGCTCCTTCGCGGTATTTCCAGAATACACCGGCACTCAGCGTATGGCGCTCCCAGGTCTTCAGATAATTGAGTTCCAGGTTATTTGAATACGCCGGTAACAGATCTACGTTTCCGTAACTGATATTCGTGCTATCACTGAAATCCATTCGCGGGTTGATCTGATGTCCCCACGGACGGTTGACACGGCGCGTATAGTTAAGTTGCAACTCATGTCCGTTGCCGAAATCATAACTGATATAAGCGCTCGGGAAGATTTGGAAATATGCCGTATCTTTCTTGTGTTCCATACCGGCATAGGAGTCTAAGACAATACCTGTCTCGTCTTTGTACATCGATTCCAGATGCCGCATGTAGTATTCGCCGCGCAGACCTACCTGGATAGATAGCTTGTCCCAGAATCGGTTACCGTAGGTAATGTATAACGCATGGTTCTGTGTCAGACCCTGTACGTCAGAGAAATAAGGGAACAGCTCCTTGATATGCGATCCGTCGGCGTTGTTGTTATGCGCGTCCGCTTTGCTGTCGCTCCAGTTGCGGGTGTAGTCGTATCCCGCTTCCAAACGGCTCTGGGGCGTCGGCTTCCATTCGTAATCGGCCTTTACCTCAATACTTTGATTTGAATTGGTGTTATTCTGGTCCTGATACGTGTAAACGGTGTCGTCCGTCTCCAGGATGTGATCTGCCTGCTTGTACTCGGTCCAGGAATTCCAGCCGAAATTATTGTATGTTCCGCTGACATATAACTTATGGTTGTCGAGTTCAAACGTATAATCCAGTGTGGTATTTCCACCCGGGTGCGAACCGTTGCCGTTCTGATCGCGGCGGTAGTCGCGGTCAATAGAACCGTCTGCCTTGGTTAGCAGGTACGTGCGCTGATAACTGTTTCGGTTGTTGAATACTTTCGGATCGCTCACCATGCCAAATCCCGATACACCCAAAGTATGTCCTTCTGCCAGCCGGAAATTCAATCCCGCACGGGCGAACATACCTCCGCCGCGGTGGGTCTGCAGACCTTCTTGCTCCAGATGACTGTTGATTAATGTCGAGTCCAACTCTTTGCTGCCCATGCTGTTCAGGTTATATCGGTCGGTCACGCTTCCGCCGTTGCTGATATGGTAACGGTAGCCTACGTTGAAATAGCCGTCCACAGGACCGGCATTGAAATTGATGTTAAAGCCCACGTTACCTCCCGGAGGCGTGGTCCATGGTTTTGCTAATGCATAATTGATGCCCGCTTGGATAGAACCGTAGAAACCCGCCGCACGGTCCTTTTTCATCACTAGGTTGATGATTCCGCTTGTGCCTTCCGGACTAAATTTGGCAGAAGGGTTAGTGATCAGTTCAATCTTCTCTATCGTACCTGCCGGCATCTGTTGCAGCACTTGCGCGCGGTTCTCGCTATTCAATCCTGCCGGACGACCGTTAATCCATATCTCTACATCTTCGCTGTTGCGCAGACTGATGTTGCCTTCCTGATCCACATCAACGGACGGGATATTCTCCAGCACGTCGGTCACACTGGCTCCGGCAGAAGCGATGTTCTGATCTACGGTGAATACTTTCTTGTCCAGTTCAAACCGCATGGAACTGCCTTGACCCACGACCTCCACTTCGCTCAGCGTATGTGTGTCTTCTTTCAGTGCGATGCGGCCCATCTGTACCGGCTTGCCGGCTACGGTGATCTCGCGGCGCTGCTCGATATACCCCATGAATGAAACGACAATCGTATATTTGCCGTCCTTTAGTTCTATCGCAAACTCGCCTTTCTCGTCCGTCACGGTTCCGGTCACAAGTTCTTTATTCTCCCCTTGTACCTTCTCTACGCTGACGTTGGCAAAATCAATCGCTTGTTTGGTGCCGAAATCAATCACTTTACCGGTCACCTGAGCGGCAAAAGTAGCGCTACTGACGAGCAAGAGCAATAATATGTTCCACTGCTTCTTTATATCCATTTGTTCCGTGCCCTATTATGGTGCGGGCGCACACATCCGTGAGTAAGTCTATTTTTCTAAAAGGTTCGCGCGCATGGACATCGCTGATATGCACTTCCACTACCGGCACTTCGCTCTCTTCTACGGCATCCCGCAGTGCTACACTCGTATGACTATAGCCGCCTGCGTTCAGCACGATACCTATTACATCATTTGCTTCCTGAATCCAATCTATCAGATCGCCCTCATGATTGCTTTGTTGATACACGAAATGCACATCCGGCCAGCTTTGCTGGATGTCTAACAAAATCTGTGCCATCGTCCGCGAACCGTATATCTCCGGTTTACGCTTTCCAAGACGATTCAGATTTGGTCCGTTCAGAATTAGAATTTTCAATTATCTTCCTCCGTTTACCTCGAGCAGGAACTCGTCGTTATCCTCCGTGCGCTCCATGTAGGCTTTCAGCTTCTCCATCGCTTCCTGACCGCTCATGTCGCTCAGCATCTTACGGATCTGCCACATCCGGCTCAGTACATCACTAGGCAGCAACAAGTCGTCGCGACGAGTACTCGAAGCAGGGATATCTACGGCAGGGAAAATACGTTTGTTGGCTAACTTGCGATCTAACTGCAGTTCCATGTTACCCGTACCCTTGAATTCCTCGAAGATCAAGTCATCCATCTTGCTGCCCGTCTCGGTCAAAGCTGTGGCGATGATAGTGAGGCTACCGCCGTTCTCGATATTACGAGCCGCACCGAAGAAACGTTTCGGCTTGTGTAATGCTTGAGCTTCCACACCTCCGGAAAGCACTTTTCCGCTACTTGGAGCTACGGTGTTGTAGGCGCGAGCCAGACGGGTGATTGAATCCAGTAGGATCACTACGTCATGACCGCTCTCCACGAGACGTTTGGCTTTTTCGTGTACGATATTTGCTACGCGAACATGGTTGTCTGCCGGCTCGTCGAAGGTTGAAGCAATCACTTCGGCATCTACGCTGCGAGCCATGTCGGTCACCTCTTCCGGACGCTCATCGATGAGCAGCACGATCATATATACCTCGGGGTTGTTCTTTAATATAGCGTTGGCTAACTCTTTGAGCAGCACCGTTTTACCTGTCTTCGGCTGCGCTACAATCAATCCACGCTGACCTTTACCAATCGGCGAGAATAGGTCAATCATACGTACGCTGAGCGAATCGTTGTGACCCGTGCAAAGCTTGAATTTTTGATCCGGGAAGAGCGGAGTCAGGTTCTCAAATGCTACGCGTTTCTTGGCTAACTCCGGTGCCAGGCCGTTGATACGGATCACCTTGTCCATCGGGAAAAATTTCTCCGGCTGAGGGTTGAGTCGGATAGAGCATTCTACGGTGTCGCCCGGCTTCAGGCCGTACTGACGCATCTGGTCTTTGCTCACATAGACATCATCCGGTGAAGGCAGGTAGTTGTAGTCGGCTGAACGAAGAAATCCGTATCCGTCCGGCGTACACTCTAAAGTACCCATAGCTATCACGTTCTCGCCCAGATCCGGCATCGCCGGTTTCTCAGGCTTTACGTCTTTGGGCTTCTCTGCTTTTGCAGCATCATTAGGCTCCGCAGGAGTATCATTTATCGGTTTGGCCGCCTCATTAGGTGCCTCCGGCGTATCATTCACTTTCTCCTTCTTCGGCCGTCCTCGTTTCTTCTTCGGTGCTTCTTCTACTTTTGGTTCGGCAGCAGGTTGTTCTACCTCATTTCCTTTAGGAAGGGCAGGCTTCTCTATTTTTTCTGCAGCCATCGGCATCACTGCTGTCACGGTCTTGTTCGGCTTGTGGCCGTCTGCCGCTATCTGTTCTTCCATTTGCGCCATCTGCTCTTTCTCGGTGCCTACCGTAGCTAACACGCGCTCGCTCTTGCTGCCGGACGTGTCCACACGCTTGGCGGTGCGTTTCACTCCGCGTGTACGCTCTCTCTTTGGAGCATTACCCGCTGCGGCACGAGCTTCCTCTTTGGCTTGTACTACGGCTGCACGCTGGTCGGCTTGCGCATCCAGAATAGCATAACTGATCTCGCGTATCGATTGGCTGCGACGGGGATTAAGACCCATCTCAATCGCAATCTCACGCACTTGTTCGAGCGTCATACGCTCGAGTTTTTGTAATTCGTATTGCATAAAATCAAATAATATATGTCCTTGGAAATCATTCGGAAAAAGATACCTTCCCCGAAATTCGCTGCAAAGATACAACAAATTTTTGGAATGTGCAAGAAAAATGGAGATTTTTGTCATTTTTTTTTGCGCTTTGCAATTTGTAATTACCGGCGATTTACTCAGGGGACTTTTGCGAAGTGTGCACGACTCGTTTACGGGTCATTTACGGGTCATTTACGGGTCATTTAGCGGTTAGACCCTAATGCTTTTGTGGAGAATAGAAAGATACAAATAACGTCTTATTTCGCTTCGCTTAAACGATTAATTTAATAAAAAATTATTAAATTCTTGCACATTCCAAAAATTTGTTGTACCTTTGTAGCCGATTTTGGATAATAGGCGCGTTCGCGCGCGTAAATTTTTTAGGAATTAAAAAACACAGATATGACAAAATTTGGAAAAGTAATGACATGGACGTCGGTGATCGCAGTGATCGCTCTGGCGGGGTTTATCTTCTTTAAGTTCTGCTTTGTATATAGCGAAGGAGTGAACGAGGGAGATATCAATTATTTCCAGAAAGAGGGCTTTATCTTCAAGACCTATGAGGGCAAGATGATCCAGACGGGGTTGAAGACTGCCAACGCTGCACGTAGTGCGCAGGGAACGACCATCCAATCGAATGAGTTTAAATTCTCGGTGGTAAACGAGAATGTAGCCAAAAAATTGGAAGAAGGTACGAATACCGGCGTCAAACTGCATTGGAAACGCTATCTGGGTACGCTCCCTTGGCGTGGCAACAGTCAGTTTATTGTTGATTCTGTTTATACGGCTAAATAGTTATGATGACAGGAGATAAGTATAATTTCGTCAAGATGTACGAGCGATCGCTGCGGGATAACTGGGAGTTGCCGGCAGTGACGGATTACGGTACGGATGTAACTTTGACTTATGGTCAGTTAGCCATCAATATCGAGAAACTGCATATTCTTTTCAAGGAATGCGGTGTGAAGAAAAACGATAAGATAGCTGTGATGGGTCGTAACAACAGCAACTGGGTAGCAGTTTATCTGGCGGCAGTGACCTATGGGGCAATTATCGTGCCGATCCTACAGGATTTCCGCGCCAATGACGCCATCCATATCATCAACCATTCGGGATCGAAGCTGCTCTTCATCAGCGATATCAACTGGGAAGGTATCGACCTGGACCAGATACCCAAAGTGCTGGCGGTCGTCAGTCTGAACGACTGGCATCCTATCTCTCTGGCACTCGACCCACAACGTATCAACTACGATGCTATCGCCGTGCAGTTCAAAGAGAAACATCCGGACGGCTACTGGGCCAAGGACGTTCATTTTGACGAGCGGCCGAACGACGAGATAGCTTCTATCAACTACACCTCCGGTACAACCGGCTTCAGCAAAGGGGTTATCATGCCGCTGAACGGTCTAGCGGGAAATATCCGGTACGCTTTCGAGCACAACCTGTTCTATCGGGGAGCGCGTCACGTGAC
>JAGCFY010000117.1 GCA_017649845.1 Paludibacteraceae bacterium | reverse complement strand
TGCCGTTCAGCCGATCGCTGTTACCAGCGGAGAAGATACGTTCTGGACCGAACCGATGGCGCTCAATGTCATTCAGCCCTTCGAAGTAGACAGTTCGCTCGCGATAACCGATATCAAAGATATTGAGCGTGCTCCGATCTATTGGTGGGGTATCATCCGGTGGATATTGCTGGTTGTCTTGAGTTGCGGTTTGATATGGCTGGCTTTCTGGCTATGGGAAAAATACGATAAATTCCATAAGAAAGAGGAAGAACCTATCGATCCGGAGTTGCTTCGTCCGGCAGATGAAGTGGCGCTGGAGAAACTGGACGAGATCAAAGCGCAGAAGATATGGAAAGACGGCAAAGTGAAGGAATATCAGACCGAACTGACTGATGTTGTGCGCGAATATATCGGTCGCCGCTTCGGCGTGCAGAGCACCGAGAAAACATCCGACGAGACGCTGCGAGAAATGAAACCTCTGATCGAGAGAGATCTCTTCGAGCGACTCAAAGGTATGTTGCAACTCGCCGACCTGGTGAAATTCGCCAAATGGCACACCACGCCGGATGAGAACGAGTCTGCCCTGACCACAGCATATGATTTCGTCAACGAAACGAGAGTTACGGACGAGTCAGACCAGTCTGACGAGTCGGAAGGAAAGGAGGCACAGGCATGACATTTGCTAATCCCGGATATTTGTTTTTGCTATTGCTGCTGCTACCTATCATCGGCTGGTATGCCTATGAGTTACGGAAATCGGACGCGAGTGTTCAGATTTCGGACACGGCCACTTTGGCCGCTCAGCCTAAGAGCTGGCGCATCTGGTTATTGCACGTACCGTTCGTATTGCGTGTAGCAGCTATCATCTTATTATCCCTTGCGCTCGCTCGACCGCAGTTGACTAACCGCTGGTCGTCGGAAAGCACGGAAGGTATCGATATTATGATGGCGCTCGATATATCGGGTACGATGCTGGCGGAGGATCTGAAGCCGAACCGTCTGGAGGCAGCCAAACAAGTAGCATCCGATTTCGTCATCGCTCGTCCGAACGACCAGATAGGTCTGGTGGTTTTTGCCGGCGAGAGTTTCACGCAATGTCCGCTGACGACCGATCACGCAGTATTGGTCAATCTCTTCAAATCCGTTGAATACGGTATGATAGAAGATGGTACGGCTATCGGTCTGGGTCTGGCGAACGCCGTAAACCGAATGAAAGACAGCGAGACGAAATCGAAAGTAGTGATCCTGCTGACCGACGGTAGCAACAACCGCGGAGACATTGACCCGCAAACGGCGGCGGAGATAGCCAAGAGTTTCGGTATCCGCGTTTATACAGTCGGCGTGGGTTCGTACGGTCAGACGCGCGTGCCGGTTCATACGCCGATGGGCGTGCAGTATATGACGATGGATTCTGAGTTCGACGAAGGGACACTCCGTCGCATCGCCGAAACGACGGACGGACAATATTTCCGTGCCACAGACAACAGCAGCCTCAAACGCATCTATGAGCAGATTGACCAGCTGGAGAAAACCAAATTGAGAGTCCGCGAATACAGCAAACATACGGAGAATTTCGCACCATTCCTATACGCCGCCCTGCTCTGTTTGTTATTGGAAGTGATCATACGGTATTTTGTCCTGCGGACAATTACGAATTAAAAAAGCCTACCTCGCCCTCCCTAAAGGGAAGGAGACAAATATAATTATACAATGTTTAGATTTGCAAATATAGAGGTTTTATGGCTGCTGGTGACGATACCTGTTTTTGCAGCAGCTTTTTATGCCTACACGCGCCGCAAGCGGAAGCAATTGGAAGAGTTCGGCGATCCGGAGTTGATGGAGCAGTTGATGCCTAACGCCAGCCGTATCCGTCCGGTTGTGAAATTCAGCATAGTCATGGTAGCCTTGGCGTTCCTGATCATGGCTGCCGCCAGACCGCAGTTCGGTCAAAGCGAGCACACGGAGAAACGGCAAGGTATTGAAGCTATCGTAGCACTTGATATCTCGAACTCCATGCTGGCGGAAGATGTGGCGCCGAACCGTTTGGACCGAGCTAAACAGATGCTGAGCAAACTGATGGATAACATGGTGAACGACAAAGTGGGTCTGGTTGTTTTTGCCGGCGATGCCTTCGTGCAATTACCGATCACCTGCGACTATGTCTCGGCTAAGATGTTCCTCAATTCCATCAAACCCGAACTGATCAAGACACAAGGTACGGCTATCGGAGCGGCACTGAGCACGTCTATCCGTTGTTTCGGAGAGCAGAGCGATGCCAGCCGGGCAATCATCCTGATCACCGATGGCGAAAACCACGAGGACGACGCCGTAGCAGTAGCCAAACGAGCCAAAGAGGCCGGTATTCATGTGATGGTAGTAGGTATAGGCAAACCGGAAGGTAGTCCTATCCCACTGCCCGGAACGAATAACTACCGCAAGGACCGCGAAGGGAATGTGGTGGTCAGCCGACTCAATGAAGATATGTGCCGCGAGATAGCACAAGCCGGCGGAGGTATCTATGTCCGCTGCGACAACACCAACACAGCCACCAAAGCTATTCAGAAAGAACTCGACAAACTCGGTACACAAGAGATAGAGACACAAGTCTTCACCGATTATAACGAGCAGTTCCAAAGCTTTGCTTTGATCGCTTTACTGCTTCTGGTAATTGATTTCTTTATCTTCAATCGTAAGAACAAAGCATTAACCAGACTGGATATTTTCGGGGAAAGATAGACCTACCCCAACCCTCCCTAAAAGGAGGGAGCTAAAATGA
>JAGCFY010000116.1 GCA_017649845.1 Paludibacteraceae bacterium | reverse complement strand
TTTTACCTACACCCGAATTGCCACTTAAGAGTGTTGTTTTGCCTGCGAGAAGAGGTGTGATCTCTGAAGACTGAAGGCTGATAGCGGATAACTCCACGGTCTCATATCCGATGGATTCATACAGCGCCCGCAGTTCCTCCACTTGTGTCAATTCCTCCTCACTGAATAGATCTATCTTATTAAATATAAGGAGCGCGCGCACGCGGTAAGCCTCGCATGTGGCCAGAAATCGGTCAATAAAGGTGGTCGAAGTCACCGGATGGTTCACGGTTACAATAAGCGCCACTTGGTCAATATTGGCCGCCAGAATATGGCTCTCTTTGCTTAGATTAGTAGATCGACGGATGATGTAGTTTCTTCGTTCCTGAATCTCTACGATCCAGTTTGTACCATCAGGGAGAGTTTGTACTTGTACAAAATCACCTACTGCCACCGGGTTGGTACTACGAATACCACGAATGCGGAAATTGCCTTTGATGTGACATTCCGCACTCGTACCATCGTCCATTAAGACGATGTAACTGCTTCCGGTCGATTTGATGACTAAACCTCGCACAATCCTGTTGCCTTCCGCAAGCAACTATACTGTCATAATCTCTTTTTCCTTAGCTGCGTAGAGGGCTTCGACTTTCGCGATATATTTGTCGTGAGTCTTCTGCATGTCCTCTTCGGCGTCTTTCTCGATGTCTTCGCTCAGGCCGTTCTTGACCAGTTTCTTAAACTCCTCAATAGCGTCGCGGCGGGCATTACGGATCGACATCTTGGCGCTCTCTGCCTCGGCTTTGCATTGTTTGCAAAGTTCACGGCGGCGTTCCTCCGTCAGCGGCGGAAGAATCAAGCGAATGGTCTCGCCGTTGTTGGATGGAGCCAGGCCGATATTCGAGTTAATGATAGCGCGCTCGATGTCACTGATAAGTTTTTTCTCCCACGGAGTGATCGCTATCGTGCGGGCATCCGGAGTAACGATTGTTGCACAACTGCTTAACGGTGACATCGTTCCGTAATAATCAATCTTAATCGGATCCAAGATACGCGGGTTTGCTTTGCCGGCACGGATGTGCTGGAGCGTGTCGTCTAAGTGAGCAACAGCAGCCTGCATTTGCTCCTCGGCTGCGGACTGATAAAGTTCTAATTCGTCGTTCATAATATTAGGGTTTTACGAGAGTGCCTATAGCCTCTCCGTTAATAACTTTCTCCAAGTTGCCGTATATATCCATGTTGAATACATAAATCGGCAGACCGTTCTCTTTCGCCATTGCTGTAGCTGTCAGATCCATCACTTTCAGTCCTCGACGGATTACTTCGTCGTAGGTGATCTCGGTGAATTTTGTAGCAGTAGGATCTTTCTCGGGATCAGCGGTGTATATGCCATCTACCCGTGTGCCTTTGAACATCACATCGGCTTTAATCTCCAGTGCGCGCAGCGAAGAACCCGTGTCGGTCGTGAAATAAGGAGCTCCTGTTCCTCCGGCGAGAAGAACCACATTGCCTTTATCCAGCAGTCTTTGTGCTTTGGCGGGAGTGTAGAAATCGCCTACAGGTTCCATGCGGATTGCGGTCAGCAATCTTGCCGGCTGGTCAATGGCTTCAAGAGCCGACTGCAAGGCCAAAGCGTTGATGACAGTGGCTAACATACCCATCTGGTCGCCTTTGACACGGTCGAAACCCTTTTGCGCACCGCTTAAACCGCGGAAGATATTTCCGCCGCCTATGACAATAGCTACCTGCACACCTTTCTTGGCAATAGCTTTCACTTGCTCGGCATATTGGCTCAAGCGCTCGGTGTCAATGCCTTGTTTGCTCTCTCCGGCCAAACTCTCACCGGATAGTTTTAAAAGGATTCTCTTATACATAAGTAACAATTTAACGTCGCGTAGCGACCATTTTAACTATCTAACGTTTTAACGTGACGAAGTCACTCCTGGTACCAACTCGCGTACATGGCGTAGTTATTGGCTATTTTCTTGTTGATCTCTTCGGTCTGAGCAGGGTCGGCTTTCTTGATAAATTTCGCCGGCACACCGCCCCAGATCTCGTGAGGTCCGATTTGCGTGCCTTTGAGCACCAAAGCATTTGCCGCCACTATCGCTCCTTCACCTACATGCGCGTCGTCGAGTAGGGTGGCACCCATTCCGATGAGCGCGTAGTTATCTACGTCTGCGCCGTGAATCGTCACGTTGTGTCCTACGGACACATAATCTCCCAATTTGATGGTAGATTTCTGATAAAGCGTGTGCAACACAGCGCCATCTTGGATGTTACAATGCTTTCCGATGACGATGGTGTTTACATCGCCTCGCAGAACGGAGTTAAACCAAAGACTGCTTCCTTCACCTACCGTCACATCGCCAACAACCGTGGCATTCTCTGCCATAAACACATCGTCGGCAATGCGCGGGGTGAGTATCTCACCGTTACGATTTATCGATTTAATAAGTGCCATAACAATTTAACGTTTTCTTGCAAAGAAAACCATTTTAACTATTTAACACTTTAACGCAGTGGCGATTTATCGCGCAGCGATGATAGCGAGGAATTTCTCTGCTACGAGGGCAGCGCCACCGATGAGGCCACCGTCGATATCCGGGCATGCGAAGAGCTCTGCCGCATTCTTCTCGTTGCAGCTTCCGCCGTAGAGAATCGTGGTGTTCTCTGCTGCCTCTTTGCCGTATTTCTCTGCTACCAGACCGCGCAGATATGCGTGCATATCCTGTGCCTGAGCCGGAGTAGCGGTCAAACCCGTACCGATTGCCCATACCGGCTCATATGCCAGCGTGATATTCTTCCATTCCTCTGCGCTCAGACCGAAGACAGAACCTTCGAGTTGTGCTTTTACCACCTCGTTCTGCTTGCCTGCCTCACGCTCCTCTTTTACTTCGCCGATACAGAAGATTACTTTCAGTCCGTTAGCGAGTGCCAGACGAACTTTCTCTGCTAACATCTCATAGCTCTCGCAGTAATATTGACGACGCTCCGAGTGACCGAGGATAACATATTCGGCACCGGTCGATTTAACCATCTCTGCGCTTACCTCACCGGTATAAGCACCCTTCTCGTGATCTGCACAGTTCTCTGCTGCCACTTTGATAGCCGAACCTTTCAGCAGCTCAGCTACGGTAGCCAGATGAATGAACGGCGTGCCGATAACTACGGCGCATGAGGGATTTTTTACTGCTTCTTTCAATTCGGTAGCCAGCGCTACACCTTCCTGCAGGTTCTTGTTCATTTTCCAGTTACCTGCAACCATTTTAATTCTTGCCATTTCTATAATTGTTTTAAGTTATGTTTCTCTATGATCGTTCCGTTCTGTACGACAATCATACCCGGATTTGCCCGAACTATTGTCTTGAGCGTCACGGGATCTGTCGTGCATATATAATTCATATCTATATCGTGTGTCAAGCAGAATTCTTCTATCTCTGCTTCGCCGGAGCCCGTTAGGATGTAGCATAACAGTCTTTCCTCCATCAGTTCTTTTACTTTGTCTATCTGCTTGAGATCCGCTTTCGCTAAATCATACATGATAATCAGCGTCACCGGTTCTTCGCTCTCCAGCACATCGTAAGTGATGTCCTCGAACTCCATCGTCATAATCTCGAAATCGTGTATCGGAGCCTCAAATCCTTTCTTGACGAGCACGGATTTCTGGTCCACAAACGTCCATTCCGGATCGCCTTTCGGATAATTTTCCAACGTAAACTCCTGCTGCACGCCGTCTTTCTCGTAAATCAAGGTCGTCTCATATACATCCGGCTCCGCGTCTTCAGGAATCTCCATCAGTTCGGGGATGTTATTGCCTACTTTGTACGGACGGAAATCCATTGGCGGCAGATGTGTGTAACTGTAACCCATAATGCCGGCTGCGATACCTGCGCCGAGAAGCACGAGTACTATCTCCATCCACCAACTGAATGTCTGCGGAATCGCTTTTTTGCAGCATAGCAGAATAATGACAAGGCTCAGGAATACAACATTCTTCCAGAATGTCTGCCAGTTCGTTAGCACGAGTGCGTCACCGAAACAACCGCAGTCGCTCACAGGGTTCGTCAGCGCGATCCATAACGTCAGAGGCGTCATGAAGAGATAAAACGCCAATGCTATCCAACTGGTCCACTTCGTGCGGATGTTGCATAACATGCATACGCCGAGAAGCCATTCTACCAAGATCAGACACACAGCGGCTGCTCCTGCCAAAGGCAGCAAATCCGTAAAGAACCCGCCGAAAGCCTTCAGGTAATCTTCTATTTTATATACTGTGCCAAGCGGGTCAACGGCTTTGACGAAGCCGGAGAAAAGAAAGGTCAGTGCCAGCAGCGTGCGGGCGATGGAACCTACGATGTGTTGAGTGTGGTTAATTTTCATTGTGATTTTTGTCTTTTGTCCTTATTCCTTCAGCGAAGCGGTCCTTATTCTGCATAGTGAATAAGATCGAATATTGCGTAGTTTATAATGTCGAAATAATTGCCTTCCACGCCTTCGGAAGCAATGGTTTTGCCTTCATGGGTGAGGATTGTTTTGATGCGGATGATTTTAGCAAGAATCATATCAACAATACCTTCTTTACTCATCTCCCGCCATGCCTCGCCGTAGTCATGATTTTTGCGTATCATCAATTCTTTGGCTTCTTTAAGCACTTTGTCATAGTGCTTCATCGCTTCCTCATTGCTCATGTCCACCGCGTCCGCGAAGCCTTCCCGTTCTTGGATGATAGCAGTAACTCCGTAATTGACAATCGCGCGTAAGTTACCTTCTATATCGTCGCCTACCAGGCTCACGCCGGTATCCTGCCGTTGACGGATGTTACAAGCCTTGATATACAATTGGTCCGTAATGCCGTGCAAACGGAAGATACGCCATGAAGCGCCATAATCTTGCATTTTGTCTACGAATATTGTGCGGCATTTGGCCGTCACTTCGTCGAATTGTTTGTTCGTATCTGCCATGTCCTAAAGTTTACTATTTTTAAGATTTTGGACTTTCTCGGGGTATGAAAGGGGTTTTATGCTGGTTAATAGCGGGTCATTACCTATTTAAAACAAGCAAAAATGCCCTCAAAAAATATACGATTATTAAGATTTTAACTCTTTTACAAGTTCTTCCTGACTCACCAGTTTTTGCTCGCCACTTGCCATATTTTTCAGCATCACTTTGTTTTGCGCCATCTCGTCCCCGCCGACGATTGCTACAAATGGTATTTGTTTGCTGTCTGCATAACCCATCTGCTTCTTCATCTTGGTCGGTTCGGGATAAACCTCTACGGCAATTCCCTGTGCGCGTAGCTCTTTGGTCCAACCCAGGGCATAACGTAATTCTTCTGTACCAAAGGTAGCGAATAGTACTTGCGTGGTCGATTGTAACTCCTTCGGGAATAAATCCAATTCGGTCAATACATCGTAGATGCGGTCTGCACCGAACGAGATACCAACACCCGATACACCAGGCAAACCGAAGATACCGGTCAAGTTGTCGTATCGTCCGCCACCGGTAATAGAACCTATTTGAGCGTCCAGCGCTTTGACCTCAAAGATAGCACCAGTGTAGTAATTCAGTCCGCGGGCCAGACATAGATCCAACTCGATATTCAGTTTCACGTCCGTTGCGTCAATCAACCTGAACACTTCTTCCATCTCCGCTACACCTTTCAAACCTATTTCGCTGTCTTTTAAGTATTCACGCAACTGAGCCAATTTGTCCTGATTCCTGATTCCTGACTCCTGATTCAAGATGGGCTCTAATGCCTTCACTTGTTCATCCGACAAACCGCGTTCCTTGAGTTCCGCATTCACGGCTTCTACACCGATTTTGTCCAGTTTGTCGATCGCTACAGTGATATCTACGATCTTATCCGGCGCACCGATTACTTCGGCTATTCCGGCTAAAATCTTGCGGTTGTTGATATGCAGGCACACATTGATACCAAGCCGGCGATACACCTCTTCTACGATCTGAATCAATTCCAACTCACCGATTAGGCTGTCGCTGCCGATAACATCCACATCGCATTGATAGAACTCGCGGTAACGCCCTTTTTGAGGTCTGTCAGCGCGCCAAACAGGTTGAATCTGAAAACGCTTGAAAGGAAAACTCAACTCCTCCCTGTGTTGCACTACATAGCGGGCAAAAGGAACGGTCAGATCGTACCGCAGTCCTTTCTCCGGTGCCAAACCGGCTTTCTCGCCGCTGTTCTGTATCCGGAAAAGTAACTTGTCTCCTTCCTCGCCATATTTGCCCATAAGGGTACCTATGTTCTCCATCGCCGGCGTCTCTATCTGTTGAAAACCGTACAATGAGAACACACTCTTGATGGTGTCGAAGATATAATTGCGGCGCGCCATCTCTATCTGTCCAAAATCTCGCGTGCCCTTTGGTATACTTGGTTTCTGTGCCATCTATATAATTTTTAATTTTTATTTCCCAAAAATCTGCTCGTAGATTTTTGCGGTCGCGCCTTTCTCGCTCTCTACATACGCAGCAGCCTTGGCGCCTATTGTTTCGTGTTGTTCGAAAGCGGTATTTAGCGCCGCTTCTAATTCGCTGTAGTTCTTAATACTCCGTGCTGCACCTGCATCAATCAACCCTTGTGCTTCGCGGAAATGGTGATAATTAGGTCCGAAAACGACCGGCACACCATATACGGCCGCTTCTATTGTGTTATGGATTCCTACGCCGAATCCACCGCCTATATAGGCCACTAGACCGAAACGGTAGATCGAACTCAGCAGACCCATCGTGTCTATTACCATCACTTGTGCGTGGTGGAGGATATTCAGCCGGCTCATGTTGGATGGCATGGCATGAATCGTACTATATGAAACCATCCTGCCTTGGAATAAATTGAATATCCTGTGCAGGTGATCCTCGTTGATCTCATGCGGCACTAGAATCAATTTTACTCTGCCGTCTGTATTCTTCAAATAGGCTTCCAGCAACTCCTCATCTTCCGGCCAGGTACTACCGGCTACCAGCACTTCATTTGCTTCGTCCACAAACTGCGCTATCGGGGTCAGATCCTTGGTACTTTGAATATGGTCTCTCTGTACTTGTGCTACTCGGTCAAAACGGGTATCGCCGGCTACGGTGCACTCATGTATCCCGTGCTCTGCTAATAACCTGCGCGAAGCCTCGTCTTGAACGTACAGGTGCGTGAAACATTTTAATACACGCCGCGCACTTGCACCGTACCAGTGGAAGAAACGTTGCGTTGGACGGAAGATAGCGGAGATAGAGTAGGTTGGAATCCCGCGTTTCTTCAGTTGCTTCAGGTAAGCCGGCCAAAACTCGTATTTCACGAAGATAGCTATGCTCGGCTGCAGTGCTTCAATAAATTTCTTAGCCTTCCGCCGCGTAGCAAAAGGAAGGTATAGCACAGCATCAGCTAACTCGTAGTTCTTCCGCGCTTCATAACCCGAGGGACTGAAGAACGTCACTACAATCTTGAATTGTGAATTGTGAATTTTTAATTGTTCAATCAGCGGCCTCGCTTGCTCAAACTCACCGACAGACGCTGCGTGAATCCACACAGCGCCGCGGTTAGCTTCTAATATCGCCTTATGCTCCGCGTTCAGCGTCTCTCGCTGCCCGCGAAACCAGGTCTTAAACTTATGATTATTCTCCTTACTCACTACTTAGAAAGTGTAGCGTACGCCAAGGTTGAAGTTCCAGTCAAAAAGATGCACGGTGGTTACATTGTTGCCTCCGTTGTTCATGAGCAAGCAACCGTAACCCGGGCGGAAGTCGAACGAGAAAGCAATCGGTGCATTCTTCATGTTCGCCTCGAGACCTGCTGCTGCACCGAATCCGATAATACCGGCATCGTTACCCATGTTCACATAACCGACCTTCACCTGACCACCGGCATATACGCTCAAATCGATACCTTGACCCTGTGCAAGCGGACTGGTCTGATAAGCCAATACCACTTGGTCAACGGCGCCCATGTAGCCGATGGAAAAACTGTTACCGTTCATAGCGCCTGCACCCGCATAGCAACCCAGATATCCGAACTCCTCCATGATCGCGAAGTGCTCCAGCGGAAGGGCTTTGAACTGAACACCGATACCTGAACCGGCTACCATACCAAGACTGCATTTGTAGTCCTTTGCATTCACGCTTGCTGCAGTTACCAGTACTGCTACCAAAATTGTCAAAATCTTTTTCATAATTGCTTAATTTTTATGATTAATAGAGTTGTTGCTACAAATCGGGCACAAATTTACTACTTTTTTCTGATATATGCAAATAAATTTGCACAATTGCGAAATTTTATGTACCTTTGCACCCGATTTTGAATGAAAGATGAATAAACCTGTTGTAATATTAGCTATCGAATCCAGTTGTGACGATACTTCTGCGGCTGTGATCGTGGATGGCATTTTGCGCAGTAATGTCATTGCTTCGCAGAAAGTGCATGAGGAGTACGGTGGAGTCGTTCCCGAGCTGGCAAGCAGAGCGCACCAGCAGAATATCCTGCCGGTGGTGGATACCGCTCTCAAACGCGCCGGAGTGACAAAAGAGGATCTCTCGGCAATCGCTTTTACACGCGGACCCGGGCTGCTCGGATCCCTCCTTGTTGGTACCTCTTTTGCCAAAGGCCTGGCTTTGGCGCTTAATATCCCGCTCATCGATGTAAATCATTTGCAAGGGCATGTGTTAGCGCATTTCGTTGAGGATGGCACGGGTTTAAACCATCCGTCCTTCCCATTCCTCTGTCTCCTCGTCTCCGG
>JAGCFY010000115.1 GCA_017649845.1 Paludibacteraceae bacterium | reverse complement strand
CGCATCGTCGCTCACTTCCACGCCCTTGAGGGCTTTGTCCATGCCCGGGATCATACCCATCAGGTCCTTCATCGAACCCATTTTCTTGATCTGCGCGAGTTGGGAGAGGAAGTCATTGAAATCAAATTGGTTCTTGGCTATTTTCTTGCTGATACGGCGTGCTTCGGCTTCGTCGTACTGCTCTTGCGCACGCTCGACGAGGGAAACGACATCACCCATACCGAGGATTCGGTCCGCCATACGCGCCGGGTGGAACACATCGAGCGCTTCCATTTTCTCGCCCGTGCCGATGAACTTAATCGGTTTATCTACCACGGAACGGATGGAAAGCGCCGCACCGCCGCGGGTGTCGCCGTCTAACTTGGTCAGTACAACGCCGTCAAAATCGATGCGGTCGTTGAACTCCTTGGCGGTGTTGACCGCGTCCTGACCGGTCATGGCATCTACGACGAAGAGCGTCTCGCTCGGCGTGATGGCCGTTTTGATAGCGGCTATCTCCTGCATCATCTGCTCATCAACGGCCAGACGTCCGGCTGTATCGACGATGACGACGTCATAACCCATCTTCCGGGCTTCCGCGATAGCGGCTTGCGCTTTCTTCACGGGGTTAGCTTCGTCCAGACCGAGATAGACATTGGCCTTGATCTGTTCGCCTAACACGCGGAGCTGCTCGATAGCAGCAGGGCGATAGACATCGCACGCCACGAGCATGACACGCTTGTTCTTCTTCGTCTGAAGGAAATTCGCCAGCTTGGCGGCAAAGGTTGTTTTACCGCTACCCTGCAGACCGGACATGAGGATGACCGCAGGAGAGCCCTTCAGGTTCAGTTCCTGGGTCTCGCCGCCCATGAGTTCCGCTAACTCATCGTGGGTGATCTTGATCATCAACTGTCCCGGCCGAACGGCATTGATCACGTTCTGACCGAGCGCTTTCTCCTTCACGCGGTCGGTAAACTGCTTGGCGGTCTTGTAGTTGACATCGGCCTCCAGCAGCGCCTTACGGATGTCTTTGACGGTCTCCGCAATGTTTATTTCGGTAATACGCCCCTCACCTTTGAGGATCTTAAAACTCCGTTCTAATCGTTCGCTTAAATTATCAAACATTATATCCCTAATTTAATTTGGCTGCAAAGGTACAACAAAAATTGCACATACGCAAGAATTTAATAACTTTTTATTAAATTAATCGTTCGAGCGAAGCGAGATAAGACGTTTTTGAGCAATTTTTTGCGGGGCGAAATATATTTCGCGATTATTGTGTATGGTCCGCAGGACGCGAAATAATCGTGCCCTTGCGGCTAAGAACGTAGCTACGGGCTGGTGAAGAAGCCAATTGACTTTTGGCTTCGAAAGGGAAGGCTGGCGGGGAGCCTAAGCCGACCGAGAATAAATACCGTCCGAAAGTACTACTTCTCTTTTCATATAAGGATTAAATAAGGGTAATCTAGGGTACGCACCGTGGTCTTACCATAAGATACCTATAACATCCTATAGGTGAGGTTGTCCCCGTTAACCGGGGAAAACCCTAGACGGAAAAGGGAAGGTATACTATAGGCATGCTGGTCTTACCATAAGATACCTATAACATACCTATAAGATACTTGCCGTTTTTTGCACTTTTTGCGCTTTTACTATATATACGTAGTATATATACTTTTTGATGCTGTTTTTTTCTAAAAATATATTTGCGTATATCAGAAATAATTCGTACCTTTGCACCGCTGATTTGAAAAAAAAGAATGTCTTTATGTGGCTGTGTGACAACCATATAATGCGAATTACCCCCCCCTATGGGCGTAAGCCATATTCGCAGCAGATAACCGACTAATAGCGGTGTTTGGCGCGTGCCAGGTGCCGTTTATTGTTGTAATATAACACACACTATTATATATCTTAAAAAAAATATAAAACTTAAAAAAAATATAAAAGTATGAAAACAAAACTCATTTTTTTAGCATTGCTGATTGCAGCAATCGGAATGCTTACTTCATGCGAAGGTGGAGGCGGCGGAAAAGTCAGCTCCATGCAGTTTAAGCGGATGGATATCGCAGGTGCGAAAGCGCTTGCATTGGCGAGTGACGGCGGTAGCAAGAGCAACGCGCCAATGCGTATGCCGGCAGACGAAGGCGACCCGGAGTATAACGTCGCGAATCCTATATGGACGGTGTCGGAAGACGGTACGCTCGTTGAAGTACACTATACCATCGAGGTAGTAGGTAACGGCGAAATCGTCGATATGGTCAAAGCCAACATGCGCCTTAAGGCGAGTTACATCTACGCCATCGGCGATGAATGGCTGTGGCTCGTAAATTGCGAATACGACTATCCGGGCATTGAGGATGTGCAGGAGCCTCTGCGCGGCAAGATTCGCGAGTTGATGCACGCCGCGTTTGAATCTAATTTCCTCGTCCGCAGGTCTGATGGTGCACTCTTTGAGTGGTCACGCGAACAAGGTCGCCCGCAACGTGGTCGTGGCTATTGGCGCCAGAGCGATGTGTATGGCGAAGTGGAAATAATGGGCAAAGACTTGTTCACATGCCCTTCTATGGGTGGCTTGGATGATTATTACGGAAGAGTCTATAAATTGGAGGACAAAGGCGACTACCTGAATGTAGTGAATATGCTTAACAGTACGCAACAAGCTGAATGTCTGCTCCCCGACAGCCGTGGCATATTCGGCTCTATTATCTACGAACAGGGCGCATTCATTTTTCCTGACAAGCCGGGTGAAACCCAATTGGTTTGGTCAAAAACAGAGGAAGATCAAGAGCCCTATGGCAATCTCCATTTGGTCAGCATAAACAATACATTATATGCTATCGGTTTCAAATATACCGAAGATATGTATGTTACAGATGCTGCGTTATTAGCCATTGAGCATATCACAGATCCACAGGATATGTGGATTGCAACAGATGTACTTGTTAACTTAGACAAAACTGCGGCGGAGTCGCTCCAACAGATATTATGGACTCCCACTGCTATGTGGCCGTTCAAGAGACCTTATAAAACGTCTGTCATGACGTGGTGGCAAGGCAATGCCATCTATTCTGTTGACCCGATAGCCAAGACCTTTGCCAAACGCGTGCTGCCTGCACACTATCCCGGCGATGAGAATAGTTATTATGACGGCATAGCCTATTCCATTGACAATCCGGAAAACCCGCTGCCGAGTTCGTTCTATATCTGCGACCTATCGAAAGATGCCGCCGAGGAAGTGACCATTGATTACAGCGCTTTGGCTGAATATCTAATGAAGATTGTTCCCGGTAAGAACGGTTCTATCAGCTACGATCCCAATACGCAATCGTTCAGATCGTCTCTCATGTTGACGGATGGCACTATGCTGAACATCTATATCTATGTATCTGGCGAATATAAAGGCAAGGCGCTCGTTTTCCGTGAGGGCGAAAACACCGCCGGACAAGTTATCTCGGTTATGGTAAGATTGAACTAAATTAATTCATAATTTTAATTTCTATGAAACCTCGTTTCATTTACGCCCTTGCGGTCATAGTGGCTGCAATAGGCTTGTCCTCCTGCCAGGGCGGTGGTGGAAGCGGAAAACTCAAAGAACTGGAGTTCAAACGTATGCACTTGGACGGAGTTAACGCGCTTGCCTTAGCTTCTATCAGTTCTAATGCACAAAATGCGCCACGGCGTGCTCCTGCTGCTGAAGGCGACACCGTTTATGATATGAGAGACCCCATCTATTCCGTTTCGGAAGATGGTACTTTAGTCGAAGTCTCATACACCATCAATTGTCGTGGCAATGGCGAGATTATTGATATGGTTCAGGCTCACATGCGCTTGGCGATGGAGTATATCTATCCGATTGGAGATGATTGGTTGTGGCTCTATAACTGCCGATATGATTACCCGGAACTTGACCAAGTGGCAGAACCTTATCGAAGCATGTTAGCAGAGAAATGCAACCCGCTCATGAGTAAACATTTCCTTGTCCGACTCAAAGACGGTGCGCTGTTTGAATGGGACTACAATATTCTGCCTTATCTGGAATACGATATTGAGGGACATCCGCTGGCGGGAAACCGTCGTCCTTCGGATATCTATACCATTGTGGAGAGTATGAAGGGTGAGGTGTATTGTATAAGCGAATATAGCGATGCCAAAATGGTGTACCAACTCAAAGACGAAGGCGATTACCTGAACGTACGTATGATGCATGAGAACACGCTCTATTTCGAATCTATTCTTCCGGACAACCGAGGTGCCATAGGCGGTGATATCGGCTATCGAGGAGGCGAATGGGGATGGACGTATAAGACCGGAGTGCTCTTCCCGAATACGCTGGACATTGTTGCTATTACAAGCGATGAGCATAAAGAGGCTAATTGGTATGTATCTTCCATCAATGGTACGCTATATGCCATTGCCGTTATTCGCGGATACGGTACTGCTTTCTATGCCTTGGACTTGCAAGAATCGCCTGTTGCTCAGGCCAAAGTAGGTGAATTGCTCGCAGAATTGCCGGACATCGAGACCGTAGCAGGTCCTATTAGCAAAACCGAAACGCTATCATGGCTTGACCACAATAAGAAGTTTACCTTTGACCCTAAAGGCAAAAAAGTCACGCACATGGATCTGCCGGACTACTACCCGGATAACGAAAGAGATTATTACGATAATATCGCTTATATCATGAATAACGATGAACACTCGTTCTATATCTGTGATTTATCAAAAGATGCAGCTGAACAGGTTGTTATCGATTGGAGCGAATACGATGCTTACCAGGCACAGATAGTGACGGAGAAACCGTTTGGCAAGTATGATCCAAGCACCCAATCCTTCCAAAAGACGGCTATCACTATGAATGGTAAACAATTAACTATCATGGTAGATGTAGCCGGTGAGAACAAAGGCAAAGCACGCGTCTTCAAACCGGGCGAATCCACCGCCGGACAAGTCATCTCTGTCATGGTCCGCCTCAACTAATTCGTAATTCGTAATTTTAATTCATAATTCCTATGAAACGCAGTTTCTTATATGCCTTGGCAGCTATAGTAGTTGCAATAGGCTTCTCCTCCTGCGAAGGTGGAGGTGGTAAGGTGAATAATGTCAAGTTCCGGAAAATGAACTTGAACGGAGTGAATACCTTAGCCCTCGCTTCGCGTGGCGCAAAATCAGGAAACAACGCTCCGGCACGTTTACCGGCTGCCGGAGGCGATGAGTTGGTGGAAGACGGTATGGCCTATTCTGTTTCCGAAGATGGTACGCTCGTGGAAATAACGTACGCCATCGATTGCAGTGGAGGCGGAGATGCTAAGAACCTCATCAAAGCAAACTTGCGCCTGAGCATTCAGTATGTTTATACCATAGGCGACGAGTGGTTGTGGCTGTATGGTTGCAACTACGTCTATCCTGATTTGGACGAACTGCCCGAACCGGCGTACAGTAAAATCAAAGAAGCGATTGCCGAGCATTCGGACTTCCACAACAACTTCCTGGTTCGCCGCAAAGACGGCGCACTCTTCGAATGGGATGGTAGAGACGGACGACCCTTCTACGGCGGTGTCAAATGGGATGCCGACCAAAGCGATATTTACGGCATCGTGGAAGCTATGAACGGAGAGATTTATGCCAACTCCGACTACCATTCAATGCCTATTCACAACACTCTGTTCCGTCTCAAAGATGAAGGTGACCAACTGGCTGTGACCACAATGCACAGCGACAAACTCACAACGGATGTTATCATGCCCGACAAACGCGGCGCATTCGGTTTGGATCTGTTCTACCAAGACGAATGGGGAAACTACAGCGGACCTGGAATACCGGGTGTTATGTTTATCCCTTCGGGCAAGATTGTCGGCTTTGATGAGAACTACCGTCTAATCTCTGTGGACGAGACACTCTACGCACTCGGACAAATAGAAGGGCAGCCTGTGGTCTATGACGTAACACTCTCCGAAGCGGAAGGCAAAGCCGTTTTGGGCGAGAAAGTGGCTAACATACAAGGGGCGTCCATGTATGACTTGGATAACCTCCCGGATGTCAGCCGGAATAGCAAAGCTACATGGTTGCGTGGCGGACAGAAATATGTCTTTGATTTCAACAACTGGAGTTTGTCGAGCAGCTCACTCCCCGCTCACTATCCGGACGAAGGGTATTATCAGGGTATTGCGTATGTGATGGAGGGCGACCAGCAATCGTTCTATATCTGCGACCTGAGCAAGAGCGCAGCAGAGCAGGTGGTGATTGATTATACCGAACTCAATGCCGATGCGTCTATCGTCAAGAGCACGATCTCTGCCAATTGGACGTACGTTCCCCGTGCGCAAGCTTTCCGTAAGTATGCACTTACTATTGACGGCTACGAGACGACTATCATCTTGCCTGTCTCCGGCGAAGACAAAGGCAAAGCACGCGTCTATAAAGCCGGTGACACCACTGCCGGACAAGTCATCTCCGTCATGGTAAGACTAAATTAAGCAAACTAACGCAAGGATGAAATACATGAGAGAAAGCGCTTTCACGCGCTTTTTCTCTTTTTTCTTACAAAAAATTTGCGTATATCAAAAATTTGTTGTAATTTTGCACGCTTTTTCGCTGGGAAAGGCGAAGGAGAGTTGTCTGAGTGGTCGAAAGAGCCGCACTCGAAATGCGGTATACGCATTACGTCGTATCGGGGGTTCGAATCCCTCACTCTCCGCGAAGCGTCGAGTTCGGGAAACTGAACAAATTGCAAAAAGGAATGGAGGTCTTTGACTTCCATTTTTTTGTGGGCAATAGTGCCTGTTGAGAATTTATTTTCATAAAGGTACTATGGTACACAAAAAGAAAGGGTGCTTATGCACTCTTTCCTCTGTATTTTGTTCAGTTGGAAGAACAGAAGCTTTGTCCAGGACGCCGCCGGCAGGCTTAGGGTTTTCGAGGTGGGATTGCCGTAGGCAATGTTGGTGCCCTCGAATCCCTCACTCTATTTTGCCTTGATTTTATCGAAACCGGAGCCGAAGACGCCACGGACGTCAGCGATAGAGACCAGCGCATTCGGGTCGATATCATGTACGATCCGGAAGACGAGCGTGCTCTCCGGTTTACGGACCAGGACGGAGATTACCTTGACCGGTTTCTTGGAATACCAGCCGGTACCATCCAGCACGGTCACACCGCGGTTCACCGTAGTGTTAATAGCCGTAGCGATCTCTTCGTATTTGGACGAATAGATGAGGAAATGGACAGAGCGATGGAGGCGCGACATGATCCAGTCCACCGCAAGGGTATAAGAGATAGTCATCGCCACACCGTAGAGCACGCGTTTGATCTGCAGATAGGTATGGTTAGTGCCTTCCGCCAGCATCGATTCCGGGAGGGGGAGGAAGAAAGCCGAGGCGATAATAAGGATATCGCACGCGAGCATGATATTGCCGAGGGAGATATTACGGTAATGATTGACAATCATCGCCACTATATCCGTACCACCGGAGGACCCGTTAGCCGCCAAGACACAACCCAGAGAGAGACCGAAGACAAAGCCTCCGATGATAGCTCCGAGCCAGGGATCAGCGATAATAGGTGCGGGCAAGATAGGGATGACACGATACCAGAACGTGATCGCCGCGACGCCTACCATCGTGCGGATACAGAAACGCCAGCCTACCGTAAGCCCCGCAATAAGCAGCAGGATAGCATTGAAGACGAAGGTAGTCAGCCAGACGGGGATAGCTCCTCCGTACTCGGGAAAGAGCGAAGGGAAGAGCCCGTCTGTGACATAATAGATAGCCGAACAGATACCCGTGAGACCGCCTCCGACAAAAGCATGGGGCAGCAATACCCAGTTGACCATCAGCGCCATAGGCGCAATACCCAAGATAATAACCAGGTATTCGAAGGTCATCCTTGCGCGCGACTCACGCGGCGTATAATGGGGGTTGACAAACTGGCTATAGCGGAACATGGGGGGTTAGAATTTGGCGATGAGGTTACGGTCGCCGAAGCCGTTATCGACACGACCGACAGGGCACCAGAACTTGGTCTGCGCCACCCAATCGGTAGGATAAGCAGCCTGGCGGCGGGAATACGGATGCGTCCATTCGTCCGCTACCACTTCATACTCCGGATGCGGCGCGTTGAGGAGCACATTATCGGTCATATCCGCCTTGCCGGATTCGATATCGGCTATCTCCTGACGGATCTGAAGCAGGACATCGCAGAAACGATCTATCTCCACGAGCGACTCGCTCTCCGTAGGCTCGACCATGAGGGTACCATGGACAGGGAAAGAGAGCGTAGGCGCATGATAGCCGAAGTCCATCAGACGTTTGGCTATATCCGCCTCGGTAATACCGATAGCATGGAACTGGCGGCAATCGAGGATGAGTTCATGTCCTACCCTGCCCGTCTCGCCGGTATAGACGATACCATAAGCATCCTTGAGGCGCGAGGCCATATAGTTAGCAGACAGGATAGCCGCCGCGGTAGCATGACGGAGCCCCTCCGCACCCAGCATAGCGATATATCCCCAGGAGATAAGCGCCATATTGGCATTGCCGTAGAGCGCCGAGGAGACGCGGTTCTTATCCTCCGTAGGCAGACAGTCCGCTAATTCTTCCGTACAGCAGACTGCACCCGCACCCGGTCCGCCGCCTCCGTGAGGCGAAGCGAAAGATTTATGCAGGTTGAGATGGCATACATCGGCACCGATAAAAGCCGGATTGGTCCATCCTATCTGGGCATTCATATTCGCGCCATCCATATAAACGAGACCTCCGCAAGTATGCACCGCGTTGATCATAGCGCGGATAGATTGCTCGAAGATACCGTGCGTGGACGGATAGGTGATCATACATCCGGCGAGGATATCCTTGTTCTCCTCGCATTTGAGGGTCCAGTCCTGAAGATCGGTATTTCCCTTCTCGTCGCATTTGACGACACAGGGAGTGAAGCCCGCCTGAACGCAGGACGCAGGGTTGGTACCATGTGCGGAAGCGGGGATAAGGAGTACCTTACGCGCCTCCTGCCCTTTGCGGCGGAGGTATTCGCGGATCACGACGAGACCCGTATATTCGCCCGCCGCGCCCGAGGTAGGCTGTAGCGTACAGGCGTCAAAGCCCGTGATGGCGCATAGCTGCTCCTGCAGCTGGTCCATGATTGCTTCATATCCCGCTACCTGCTCTGCCGGCGCGAGCGGATGCGGCGCCATAGCGGCACCGTAGGTGATAGGGATCATCGCCGCCGCGGGGTTCAGCTTCATCGTACAGGAGCCGAGCGGGATCATCGAGGTAGCGAGGGAGATATCCTTGCGGTCCAGACGCTTGAGATAGCGCATGAGTTCCGTCTCGGTATGATAGAGTTTGAATACCTCCGCCTGCATATAATCGATATCGCGCACGCGGTTCTCCTCGATAGCCCAGAGACCCTCGAAAGCTTCGTCGCTCTCCTCGTATTGGGGCATGTTATCCGAAGCTTCGGCGAAGATCTCGATCAGTTCGTTCATGTCATCGATATCGACCGTCTCATCGATAGCGAGACCGATCCATCCCGCCTCATCGTAATAGAAATTGATACTATGTTCGTCCGCGAGGGCATGCACGCGTTCGATCCATCCTTCCCGGTCGCACGTGATCTTGAGGGTATCGAAGAACTCCGCGTTCTCCTGGTTATATCCGTATGCCTGTAGCATCTCGCTCAGATACGCCGCCTTGCCGTGGATCCCTTCGGCGATAGAGCGGATCCCTTCCGCGCCGTGATAGACGCCGTACATACCCGCCATCATCGCCGAGAGCGCCTCTGCCGTACAGATATTCGACGTCGCGCGTTCACGTTTGATATGCTGTTCACGGGTCTGCAACGCAAGACGGAAAGCCGGATGATCGTATTTGTCCTTGCTGAGTCCGATGATTCGTCCGGGCATATCGCGTTTGAACTCATCACGCGTCGCCATATAACCGGCAGTAGGACCGCCGAAGCCCATCGGCAGACCAAAACGCTGCGCCGTGCCGCACATGATGTCCGCATCCAGCGGTTTGAGCAATGCGAGCGCCATGAGGTCTGCCACCACGGTCACTTTGAGTCCCGCTGCGTGACAGTCCCCGATGAAGGCATCGTATTCCTCTATCGAACCGTCGCTGTTCGGCCACTGAACAAGCGCTCCGAAAAAGTCCGGTGTGGGAACAAAATCCGCATAACTGCCGGTGACGATGTCTATGTCCTGCCCTTT
>JAGCFY010000114.1 GCA_017649845.1 Paludibacteraceae bacterium | reverse complement strand
AGCATCGGCATCAACAACATGAGGACATCTTCGTTCTCCTCGTTCTCAGCCGGAAGGATCAGACCTGCACGGGCAGGATCAGCCAGTTTCAATTGAACGTCTGCACTCTCGATAGAGCTGAGCAGATCGATCAGGAACGGAGCTTTGAAACCGATAGCCATCGGCATGCCGTTGTAAGCACAGCTGATGATCTCTTCCGCACTCGTCGAGAAATCGATATCTTGTGCAGAGATCTTGATCTGGTTCTCGCTCAGCGCCAGACGCAATTGCGCAGTACCGTTGTTAGCAAACACAGCCACGCGCTTGCAGGCATTGATAAGCGTTTGACGATCTACCGTTACGATATTCTGGTTAGCCTGCGGAATAACAGCATTGTAGTTCGGGAAACGTCCTTCAATCTGACGGCAAACGATGATCGTATTAGCGAACTCAAAACGGGCGTTCTTAGCACCGAAAGTTACCTTTACATCGCTGTCCTCTTTAGCCAACAGGTTCTTCAGCAGACCTGCCGGTTTTTTCGGCAGAATGAAGCTGGCGGCCACACCTGCAGCCACGCCGTTGTTGGTATAACGAACGAGACGGTGAGCATCGGTAGCAACCATGGTCACTTTATCAGCTGCGATATCAAAGAAGATACCGTTCATCACCGGACGCAGGTCATCGTCAGCAGTACAGAAAATCGTTTTCTCAATAGCGCTTTGGAGCACATTGGCCGGCAGACTCAGCGTCTGCGCACCTTCCTCTGCAGCCGGCATCTCCGGATACTCGTTGCCGTTCACACCGACAAACGAATAGGTACCATTCTGGCTAACCATGCTGACAGCGAAGTTATTCTCATCAATAGTGAAAGCCAGCGGTTGCTCGCTGAACTCCTTGAGTGTCTCTAACAACAGCTTGGCAGCCGAAGCCACTTTGCCGCTTCCCTCTACACCGTCCACCTCAACCGAAGTACGAATAGTGGTCTCGCCGTCAGAAGCAGTCAATTTCAACTCATTACCTACCAGGTCAAACAACACGTCGTCCAAAATAGGCAGCGCATTCTTACTGTTAATCACGCGGCTTACAGCCTGTAATTGCGAAAAGAGTTTGGAACTCGATACATTAAATTTCATATACGTATATTTTTGATGTTTTAGTTTCTTGTTTTCCGGCGTTTGACGCCCTTTCTTTCTCACACATATGCGCGCGTCTCCACAAGCGCGCACAAAATCGGCTGCAAAGATACAACAAAAAAATGACATATGCAAGCATATGCCATTCTTTTTTAAGAAAAATGTACTATTTTTCGCTTATTTCTTGCAGTTGCCTTCGCATGTGATGCATTTGTAGCACAAACCGGCAAGTGCAGCACCTACGAGCGGAGCTACGATGAAAAGCCACAACTGCGGCAGAGCCAAAGCGTTCTCGGAGAAGATAGCCTGCGAGATCGAACGAGCCGGGTTAACCGAAGTGTTGGTCAACGGAATAGAGATCAAGTGGATCAGCGTCAGCGTCAGACCGATAGCCAAACCGCCGAAAGCACCATTAGCATGCTTACTATCCGTCACACCGAGGATAACCATCAGGAAAACGAATGTCAGCACACACTCGATTGCAAATGCGCCCCATACATTGGTCTGCAGATAACCTGCTGCGAGGTCTGCCTCACCGAAGAAATCGCCATAGCCGTTTGCAGCGAATGTACCGATTTCCATGCCTGCCGATTTAGCGATACCGAAGAGGATTGCAGCGGCAGCGATAGCGCCGAGGATCTGTGCGCACCAGTAGCACAACATCTCCTTAGCACTCATACGACCGTTAACGAAAACACCAAGGCTGACAGCCGGATTCAGATGGGCGCCGCTAATGTGACCGATACCGTAAGCCGCAGCTACGATCGTCAAACCGAAGGCGAGCGCTACACCCAGAAAACCAACATGTCCAAACAGGGCTGTACCACAACCGCCCAATACCAATACTGCGGTTCCGAAGAACTCTGCAGCGAACTTGTTACATAACTTCATAAGTCAAAAATTTATAAGGTTAAACCAATAAATTGTCAAAACTGAGTACAAAGTTACACTTTTTTTTGCACATGTCCAAATTTTTTTGTACTTTTGCAGCGAATTATGGCAAAAATAGGTATTTTTGACAGCGGATATGGCGGATTAACCATCTTGGATGCGATTCGCAAGGAGTTACCTCAGTACGATTATTTGTACCTGGGTGATAACGCGCGTGCGCCTTATGGTACGCACTCGTTCGATGTTATTTACCGCTATACGCTTCAGGCCGTCAAGTATTTCCTGAGCAGCGATTGTTCCTTGGTCATTCTGGCCTGTAACACGGCTTCTGCAAAAGCTCTCCGCACCATTCAGCAACACGACTTGCCGCTCATCAACGCAGAGCGAGCAGAAGGACGCAGGGCGAACGGCAGGCCGGCGAATGTGCTCGGTGTGATTCGTCCCACCGTGGAAGCTGTGCCGGCTATTACGAAGACCGGTCATGTAGGAATATTAGCGACACCCGCTACCGTCTCTTCCGAGAGTTATGTGCTGGAATTGAATAAAATATCTGACGGTCTAATTGTCACTCAACAATCTTGTCCGTTATGGGTGCCGTTGATTGAGAATGGCGAGCATCAACATGCAGGCGCAGATTACTTTGTGGATTTGTATTTGCGCGAGATTCTTGCGAAAGATCCGCAGATAGACACTTTGATTTTGGGTTGCACCCACTATCCGTTGTTGCTGCCGAAGATAGCACAATGGATCAAAAATAATGGCAAGCGCTTTGCCGCCGGGGATATTCAGGTGATCTCGCAGGGGTATCTGGAAGCAAAAAGTCTCGCTGACTACCTCACCCGCCATCCGGAGTATGCATCCCAGCTCTCGCAAGGCGGCACATGCCACTATCTGACCACAGAAAATGCGGATCGTTTCTCGCAATCCGCATCTCTTTTCCTTTCTTCGCCCGTTCTGGCGGAGCACATTGATTTGGGGTAAATTCTCTCTCTATTTTACCAAAATCCCCATTCTCTCTGTATTATATACTACGTATATAATACTAACGTATTAACAAGTCCGAATTAGTGCGTGATAAGTGCGAGATAAGTGCGAGATAAGTACGCGATAAGTGCGATATTTTCGGGGTTATTCACTATCTGTTACTTGTCCGTTGGTTTCTCAAACAATGGAAAACCAAGTCTCGCTTACCAGGCGATACCGAGGGTTATACCAACACCATGTTGCAGGTATTGGTTGAAACTGAACGAACCGGAAGTGGTTTTGTACGGCTGTATAGCAAGCGTGCCGGTATTCCAGAGCCAGTTCATATCATAATGAACTCCGATAATAAAATCTCTTGATCCCACCGGGATGCGCCAATCCAGTCCTACACGCGTGTCGGTGGTGATAGCCACTTTGGTATCAAAAGCATCGCCATTAAAGAACGGACCGGCAGCAGCACTTTGGTTGATACGCGGAGCCAGAATAAACTTCCCCACCTGAATAGGCAACTGCGCCCCCAGATAAATACCAAACATAGGTCCCGCATTAACTGTCCGTGTACCTGATTTCTCAGTCT
>JAGCFY010000113.1 GCA_017649845.1 Paludibacteraceae bacterium | reverse complement strand
TAATCTGTTCCTCTAAACCAAAAAAGACAGCCTGATGCTGTCCTTTTTGTCGAGAAGAGGCGACTCGAACGCCCGACCCCTACGTCCCGAACGTAGTGCGCTACCAACTGCGCTACTTCTCGGATTCGCTTTGCTCATCTTGATTATTTGCTGGCGCAAATTTTTCTCGATTTTGCAAAAGCGGGTGCAAAGGTACGGCTTTTTTTTGAATTGAGCAAATTTTTTGTCAATTATTTTGCACTTTTTCGTCTAAAAGTGCGTTTTCCTGTCTTATTTGGCTCTGATTGGGCGATAATAGCCTGCACTTCGTTCTCTGTCATAGTTACCGGGTCAATACCCTTTGGCAGCTGATAATTGCCCTCCGGAGTATGAATATACGCTCCGTATCTACCGTTGAGCACTTGGGTCGTTCCCCACTCATGGATAGGAACGGAGATATTCTGTTTCTCCGCTATCATCTCCAGAGCCTCATCCATTGTGATGGTCAGGGGGTCTTTGCCTTTAGGTATAGAGATGAACAGTTTGTCGTAATACACATACGGTCCGTATTTACCTTCTCCTATCACAACCGGTTTACCCTCATGTTCTCCTAAGGTAAGCGGAAGAGCTGTTTTAAACAGATCCAGAGCTTCTGCCAGTGTGATGGAGAAGATAGACTGGTGTTTCTTGAGGCTGGCAAACCGCGGTTTGGCCACCGCTGCATCGCCTAACTGGACACACGGACCGATCTTGCTAATCTTCGCTAAAACCGGTTCTCCCGTCTCAGGGTCGGTGCCCAACAAACGGCCTTCAACCTTACCACCCGGTACAGCGTCTACCAATGGTTGGAATTTTTTGTAGAACGAATCCACTGTACTTACCCAGTCTGCTCTTCCGGCAGCAATGCGGTCGAATTGCTCCTCTTCATGCGCCGTGAAATCATAGCTTAAAATATCCGGGAAATGCGCAACAAGAAAATCATTGGTCACCCGTCCAAGATCTGTAGGAAGGAAACGCTGCGCATCAGCACCGTACAGTTCGGTTTTCTGCTTCTCTTGTACCATACCGTTCTTGAGACTCAGAATAGCCACATCGCGTTTGACACCCGGCACTGAACCTTTTTCCACATACTTGACATGCTGTATGGTGTCGATAATAGTGGCATAGGTAGAAGGACGGCCTATACCCAGTTTTTCCATGCGATCAACAAGTGTAGCATCATTGTATCTGAACGGCGGTTTGGCATAGGTCTGAATAGCCTCTGCTCCTTGCAGTCTGAGTCGCTCCCGTGGTGACATAGCCGGTAAGATACGGCGTTCTTCCTCTGCCTCATCGCTTGATTGTACATAGACGCGGGTGAAACCGTCAAAAGTGATTACTTCACCCGTAGCCACAAACGCAAATTTAGAACCATGCACAGATACTTCAATAGTTGTTTTCTCGCTCTGTGCTTCTGCCATCTGGGATGCGATAGTACGCTTCCATATCAGTTCATACAAGCGTTGCTCATCCCTCGTATTTCCCGCAGTCATGCGGTTCATGTATGCCGGTCGGATAGCCTCGTGTGCCTCCTGTGCTCCTTTCGTTTTGTTGCGAAACTGGCGGGTGTGAACATACTCCTGACCGTATTGCTGAGCAATCACTTCTTTGCATGTAGCCAAAGCCAGCGAAGAGAGAGTGACGGAGTCAGTACGCATATAGGTGATAGCTCCGCTTTCGTAAAGAGATTGGGCCAGGCGCATAGTTTTCGAGACGGGGAATTTGAACTTACGTGCCGCTTCTTGCTGTAGCGTGGAGGTAATGAACGGAGGAGCCGGCATATGGGTCATCGGTTTGCGTTGCACATCCCGCACAATAAACTGAGCGGAGTTAAGACTCTCAAGAAACTCGATTGCATCTTTTTTATGCGAAAAGCGATGGTTTAGTTCGCATCTTAATACCGAGGCATCACCCGGATTTATCCCGATGAAATCGGCAAAAGTTCGATATGCGGACGAAGCGCGGAAGGATTCAATCTCTCGCTCTTTTTCTACAATCAGACGTACAGCTACTGATTGTACACGGCCGGCTGATAGCCCTGTTGTTACTTTCTTCCATAATACCGGCGAAAGTTCAAATCCCACTATGCGGTCCAGAACCCGACGAGCTTGTTGCGCGTTCACCAAATTATAATCAATATCCCTCGGATTGGCGATTCCGTCGAGCACGTCACTCTTGGTAATCGTCGAGAAAACAATACGATGTGTCTCTTTATTCTGCAGACCCAGCACTTGGTACAGATGCCATGCGATCGCTTCTCCCTCGCGGTCTTCATCGGAAGCCAGCCATACCACATCCGATTTGGCCACCTCTCTCCGCAACTCTTCTACCAGTCTCTCCTTGTCACTATCGATGACATAATTAGGTTCATAGCCATGCTCGATATCAATTCCCAACGAGTTCTTCCCTACAGGTTCTATATCACGGATATGGCCCTGACTACTCATTACTTTAAAATCATCTCCTAAGAACGATTTGATCGTCTTAACCTTCCCCGGAGACTCCACTATTACCAAATTTTTGCTCATATGCACTATATAAATAAGGTGTTGACTCAAAAAATCGCCGCAAAAGTAGTATAAAAAAATAATTTGTGCAAATTTTTTTTATTCGCTTGCATATATCAAAGATATTTTGTATCTTTGCAGCCGATTTGAAAAAAAATAATTTTAATTTTTTGACGAAAGGACTTGCATGAACGTATTTTTAGTCGTATTATTAGTGCTCGCGGGCGTCGCGTTATTATTAATGGAGATGTTCCTTTTACCGGGTTTCGGCATTGCGGGCATAGGTGGCTTCGGTTGTCTGATTGCCGCTGTTGTTTTAGCATGGGTACTGATTAGTAGAATGGCAGGATATATTACCCTTGGTGCATGTCTTTTGCTCGCCGCGCTCGCCATCTGGGGATTCCTGCGCAGTAAGGCTTTGGATAAAATGGCCCTGGATTCCAAAATAGACGGCCATGTAGAGATGGCGCATAATAAACTCAAAGATAGAAAGGATAATAAAAATGAGTGAGGCATTAATGATTATCGTCGTGACGTTAGCGGCGATATTGCTTTGTATTTTCTTTTATTATGTACCCTTTATGCTATGGATTAATGCCGTAGTGAGTGGTGTACATATCAGTTTGGTTCAACTGTTTCTGATGCGTATCCGTAAGGTGCCGCCTGCTAAGATTGTGAATTGTATGATCGAGGCGCATAAAGCCGGCTTGATGGAGGTTAAACGCGATGGACTTGAGGCGCATTATCTCGCCGGAGGACACATCGAGCGCGTAGTGCATGCGCTGGTATCGGCAAGCAAAGCAGGTATCGACCTGTCTTTCCAGATGGCAACCGCTATAGACCTTGCCGGACGTGATGTCTTCGAGGCAGTACAGATGAGTGTAAACCCTAAAGTAATCGATACGCCTCCTGTAGCTGCTGTGGCCAAAGACGGTATACAGTTGATAGCCAAAGCCCGTGTGACTGTGCGTGCTAACATACGCCAACTTGTCGGAGGAGCCGGAGAAGACACGATCCTGGCTCGCGTAGGCGAAGGAATAGTCAGCTCTATCGGTTCGGCCGAGAGCCACAAGCAAGTACTCGAAAACCCGGATTCAATCAGCAAGTTGGTGCTCTCCAAAGGTTTGGATGATGGTACTGCTTTTGAAATTCTGTCTATCGATATAGCAGATATCGATGTGGGTAAAAATATCGGAGCACAGCTCCAAATGGATCAGGCGGAGGCAGACAAGAATATCGCACAGGCAAAGGCCGAGGAGCGTCGTGCTATGGCTATCGCTCTCGAGCAAGAGATGAAAGCGAAAGCGCAGGAAGCGCGTGCAAAAGTAATCGAGGCAGAGGCTCTTGTACCGCAAGCGATGGCGGAGGCTTTCCGCAATGGAAACCTCGGTATTATGGACTACTACCGGATGCAGAATATCCAGGCAGATACCACCATGCGCGAGCAGATTGCAGGTGGGGGAGAGAAGAAAGGGAAGAAATAATTGAGAATAGCTCTTCTTCAATATCCTATAGAGTGGGCTAATCCGCAGGCAAACACAGGCTTGCTGGATGAGCGTTTGCGAGCCATTGCCGGGCAAGCGGATATAGCCGTTGTGCCGGAGATGTTCTCTACGGGCTTTTGCACCGATCGCCCGGGTTTAGCCGAAGAATGGCTTACCGGTCCGACTTGCCAAGCTCTTCAGCATATGGCGGATACGTATCAGATAGCTATCATCGGTTCAATCATGGCGACGGATCATGGCCAACTGTATAACCGGGGATTCATCTTCCGGCCCAATGACACGCCGCAGTACTACGATAAGCATCATCTCTATCGCAGCGGGGGCGAAGCGGAATTCTTTACTCCCGGTAACAAGCGGACACTCTTTGAGTATAGGGGAGTAAAAATCAAACTGGCTGTCTGTTATGACTTACGGTTCCCTGTATGGCTGCGCCAGGACAAGCATAATTTATATGATATCTTTATCTGCGTAGCATGCTGGCCTACCGTACGCATCCAGTATTGGGACACGCTCTTATCAGCCAGAGCAGCGGAAAACCATTGCTACGGAATCGGCGTGAATATGGTAGGCACAGATGGGTTGCAGATGGATTATATTGGTCATTCAGCAGCATACGACACTTGGCTTAAAGACGTAGCAGGATTTGAAGATTACGAATCAGGTACGCGCATTGTGGACCTGTCTATAGAAAAACTGCGGCATTTCAGAGAAGTCCTGCCGCAATGGAACGAAGCAGATGAATATACATTGGAATATTAAGGAGTTGACATCGGATGAGCAGCAAGCAGCCGCATGTTTAAGTACCGAACTGGATATCAGTCCGGTAGCCGGGCGGATCTTAGCCGGCCGAGGCATACGGACGGCTGCGCAAGCCCGTGCATACATTCGTCCGTCGCTTGACAGTCTGCATGATCCGTTCCTCATGAAAGACATGGGTTCTGCCGTAGACAGACTATGCCGGGCTATTGACGAGCACGAGCGCATCATGGTATATGGCGACTATGATGTAGACGGCACTACAGCGGTTGCACTCATGTATTCTTTTCTCCGCACGCAAACGGATAATCTCATCTACTATATTCCAGACCGCTATACCGAGGGATACGGCATCTCCGTCAAGGGGATAGACACAGCCAAAGAGCATGGCTGCACGCTGGTCATTGCGCTGGATTGCGGTATCAAAGCGGTGGAAAAAATCGCTTATGCCACTTCTCTCGGTATTGATTTTATCGTATGCGACCATCATACGCCCGGTGATGAGATTCCTAAAGCGGTTGCCGTACTTAATATGAAGCGCAAGGACTGCCCTTATCCGTTTAAAGAACTGAGCGGCTGCGGTGTGGGGTTCAAATTAGCCCAGGCTTATGCACAACGCCGCGGTATGGATATGCGCGAAGTATATCGACTTTTACCGCTTCTGGCTATGTCTATTGCCAGCGATGTAGTGCCTGTCACCGGTGAAAACCGCATCCTTGCTTATTACGGTCTTAAGGCGCTTAATGCACAGCCGACCGAAGGTATGAAAGCTATAATGCGCGTAGCAGGCATAGAGGGGAAAACCGTTAATATCAGTGATCTTGTCTATCGTTTTGGACCGCGTCTCAATGCAGCCGGACGTATCAAAAGCGGCGCTGAGGCTGTGCGGCTCTTGATCACGGATGATGCGGAAGCCGCCATGCGCTTTGCCAAGGATATTGATTCTTATAATCAAGATCGACGAGATTATGATAGCAAGACGACAGATGAAGCGCTTGAGCAATTGGAAAAAGATCCGATGAATTCGAGCAAATTCACCACAGTCGTCTTTTCGCCCGAATGGCACAAAGGCGTAGTGGGGATTGCTGCCAGCAGGCTTACAGAGACGTATTATCG
>JAGCFY010000112.1 GCA_017649845.1 Paludibacteraceae bacterium | reverse complement strand
CACATCCGTTACCGCAGAAGTCACACCCGGCTTGTCAAAACCGATGATATTAATCAAGATAAATTCACGCTCCATAAAGCTTTTCTTTTTCAAATTTGACGCAAAATTACAAAATAATTTTGATATGTGCAAAAAATGTAGTAATTTTGTAGCCTAATTTTACAAAAATGACAAACGAAGAAATCGAATCTCGTGCCGCTCGTGCCGTTGAACTCTTCAAACAGGGTTTTAATTGTTCGCAGGCTGTTTTTGCTTCCTGCGCGGATTTATATGGTATTACGGACGAACAACTGGCGCTGCGTCTCTCCGCTTCTTTCGGTGGAGGTATGGGTAGAATGCGGCTTGTCTGCGGTGCTGCTTCCGGTATGTTTATGCTTGCCGGCTTGCATAATGGTTCTGCCACACCCCATGACAGCGAAGGGAAAATGGCAAACTATGCTTTTGTACAGCAGCTGGCGGGGGAATTCAAAGCCCAATACGGTAGTTTGATTTGCGCGGAGTTATTAGGATTAGCGCCGAAAGATTCAGCCCTTCCCTTTAGGGAGGGGGAAGGGGTAGGCTTTTCCCCTAAACCTGCCGAACGTACACCCCAGTATTACGAAAAACGTCCCTGCCCGGAAATGATTGCCGAGGCAGTGAGAATATACTTACGAAGCTTATGATTTACAAGAACTTATTGGAAATGATCGGCCATACGCCGATGTTGGAAATCCAACCGGGCTTGCTGCTCAAGTTGGAACGTTTTAACCCCGGCGGATCTGTGAAAGACCGTACTGCGTTGGCGATGATTGAGGATGCCGAGAAAAGCGGTCAACTTGCTCCGGGTGCTACTATTATTGAACCTACTTCCGGCAACACCGGTGTAGGACTCGCATGGATAGGCAGGCTCAAAGGATATCATGTTATTCTCACGATGCCGGAGACCATGTCGGTGGAACGCAGAAACCTCCTTGCCGCCTATGGTGCTGAACTCGTGCTCACGCCGGGTAGCGAAGGAATGAAAGGGGCTATCGCAAAAGCGGAACAACTGTGCGCAGAGACGCCGAACGCCGTTATATTAGGTCAGTTCGTCAACCCTGCCAACCCTGCTATCCATTATGCCACAACGGGTCAGGAGATTTGGGAAGATACCGCCGGACAAGTAGATGTTTTCATTGCCGGCGTAGGTACAGGCGGCACGGTGAGTGGAGTAGGGCGAGCGCTCAAAGAAAAGAACATGCTCGTCGAGATCATTGCTGTAGAACCCGCTTCATCTCCTGTGCTCTCGGGTGGCAATCCCGGGCCGCATAAGATACAAGGTATAGGTGCCGGTTTTCAACCTCAGACCTATCATCCGGGATATATAGACCGTGTGATAACTATCACCAATGAGGATGCTTTCGATGCGGCTCGTTCGTTAGCCAAAGATCACGGTTTGCTTGTCGGTATCTCGTCCGGCGCAGCTTATGCCGCTGCCCTGCAACTGACGAACCAACCGGAATACAAAGGTAAAAATATCGTCGTTCTTCTGCCCGATACCGGCGAGAGATATCTAAGCGTACTGTAAGATGAATGGATTTGTTAATATAGCGCATCTCAAGCAACTCGTCCTGCATCTGCAAGGTGAGATCTTCCCGGAGTATTATCCTGCAGTAGAGCGGCCTAAAGATCTCTGTCTGCCGGACGAGTTCTGGGCGCAAGTACCCGAGATCAAACGACTCATCAACACCGATGTGGACGCGGTCCTTCATAATGACCCAGCGGTCACGGATCGCGGCGAAGTGATTCTTTCTTATCCGCTGCAATACGCGATGATTCATTACCGCGCGGCGCATGTGTTGTACCTTCTCGGTGTACCGCGTATTCCGCGTATGTTGACCGAGTTGGCGCATAGCCGCACCGGCATAGATATTCACCCGGCTGCGCAGATAGGCGAGTATTTCTGTATCGACCATGGCACCGGTGTCGTCATAGGCGAAACGGCTATCATCGGTTCGCATGTCGTCTTATACCAAGGTGTGACATTAGGCGCAAAGAATTTCGAATACGATGATCAGGGCTGGCCGATAGATATCCCTCGGCATCCGATTCTGGAGGACCATGTTACGGTCTATTCCAATACTTCTATCCTTGGTCGCGTTACCATCGGTCATGACACGGTAGTGGGAGGTAATATCTGGCTTACCCAAGATGTGCCGGCTAACAGTATAGTTTTGCAAAGCACTCCGGAAGTGCGGATAAAGACCGCTATGCTAAAAGACTAGAGACGAGGCATTTTTGTCTTTACTCCTTATTCCTTTAGTGAGTGAAACGAACGATCCTTAATCCTAAAAATATGAAATATTTTTTAGCAATCATTGGCGGCGGTCCTGCGGGATATACGGCTGCTGAAAAAGCCTCTAAGGCAGGCAAAGATGTGATCCTTTTTGAGCAAACCGCCCTCGGCGGCACCTGTCTCAATGTAGGTTGTATTCCTACCAAATCGCTTCTCTATGGCGCGAAGCAGTATTATAATGCTACGCACGCGCAGAAGTACGGTGTGACGGCAGAGAACGTGGCGTTCGATTTTGCGGCTATGCAGAAACGCAAGACTATCGTCGTCCGCAAACTCGTCGCAGGTATCAAAGCCCGCCTCAATAACGAGCATTGCACGGTCGTTAACGGCTTCGCAAAAGTAGAAAAACGCAGCGACGAACTTGTGACCATCTCGTGCAACGGTCAGTTGTATGAGGCGCAATATATTATGATCTGTACCGGTTCAACGAACTTCGTGCCGCCTATTCCGGGTATCAAAGATAATCCTGCTATCTGGGACAGCACCGATGCTTTGGCTGCGGCTGAACTGCCGAAATCGATCATCATCGTCGGTGGCGGTGTCATCGGCATGGAGTTCGCTACGCTTTATCATGAACTTGGTGTGCCCGTAACGGTCATCGAAGCCATGCCTACTATCCTGCCGAACCTTGATCCTGAGGTGGTACAAATCCTCCTCGATAAATACCGCAAAGCGGGCATCAATATCCTCACGAACACGAAAGTGGAGAAGATCGAGGGCAACGAGGTCTTCGTTTCATCATTAAGCGAAGCGGATCAATCCAACATTCCATCATTTTCCGCGGAGCGGATCCTCGTCTCCGTAGGCCGTCGTGCTAACCTGCAGGGCCTCGAAGCGCTGAATGATATCGAACTGAACCGCGGAGCCATCGTCATCGATGAGTTCTGCAAGACCAACCTGCCGAATGTCTATGCCTGCGGCGATGTAACGGGTAAGATCATGCTCGCGCATGTCGCAAGCCGTCAAGCCGAAGTGGCGGTCGGTCGTATGCTGAAGCAAATCCCGCTGCAGCGCATCGCGTACAACGCTATTCCGTCGGTCGTTTATACGAATCCTGAGATTGCATCGGTAGGTATCACGGAATCGCAGGCGGCGGAGATGTCCATCCCCGTGGAGGTAAAGAAACTGCCGATGACTTTCTCCGGTCGCTTCATGGCGGAGAACGAAGGCGAAACGGGACTTTGCAAGATGATTTTGGATGCCAAGAACCACTCTGTGCTCGGTGTGCATTGTATCGGTAATCCGTGCTCGGAATTCATTTCTGCAGCCTCTTTTGCGGTCCGCAACGGGTATACGGCCGCTGAATTGGAGCAAGTGGTCTTCCCGCACCCTACGGTCAGCGAAATTTTGCATGAGATTTTATAGAAATCCCCTCGCAACTCAGCGAAAACGGAAAAAACGGCAGATTTTTAAAAGAATTTGCCGTTTTTATTTGCACATATCGAAAAAATACACTAACTTTGT
>JAGCFY010000111.1 GCA_017649845.1 Paludibacteraceae bacterium | reverse complement strand
GTGGATGTATGGAAGCAAGAGGAAGCAGCAGGACCGCAGTATATCCACGATACGCTTATTCTCAAGCACGACTCGATTATCATTCGCGAGACGATCAAGCAGGTACGCCAGAAAGAGCAGCAGCGTGCATATTACATCTATTTCAATTCGGGTAAGTCGAATTTGGATGACAAGGCGCTTATCACGATTCAGCAGGTGGCAGATGTGTTAGCGGAAGACTCTACGCTTTATGCTGTTGTAACCGGTTATTGCGACAATACGGGTTCCGCTGCGCTCAACTATGCATTGGGTGACAAGCGTGCGGAAAACGTGATAGGCGAACTTCGTGAAGAGCATCAGATTGATGCAGAGCATATGTATGCAATGGGTCTCGGCAAACTGATAGGTCATCGTAGTCAAGCGGCTTATGGTCCGAACAGACGTGCAGTTATTCGTCTGGTAGACAAGCGTACGTTTGAAAAGATGAAGAACGAGCTGGATGACAAGCGCGCAAACCGTATCATCGAGGAAGATACCAAGGCTGTAGAGGCGATGCCTGTTCCTCTGCAAGAGAGCGCTCAGCCTGTCAAAGTAAATGAATACAAAGAACGCGGTAGCGAAGAGATAGTAACAGAGAAATCGATGACTCTCTCCAAGTTGGCAAGGCGTTTCTACAATAACACTTATTGTTGGGTATATATCTACATGGCCAATAGGGATAAAATCCCTAACCCGAATGCATTAGAGCCGGGTATCACGTTGTCCATTCCGGAACTTACCCAGCAAGAGATGCGCATTACCAAAGACCAGAGTTTAGTGCTCTATGGTAGTGCCCGTCAGAGAAAATAACCACTCTTGTGGTTTGCGCGAAGACTATTAGCGCAAGGTCCCATAGCTCAGTTGGTTAGTAGCACCTGACTCATAATCAGGGGGTCCTTGGTTCAAGCCCAAGTGGGACCACAGCAGGAGAATTGTCCCATGACTTTTCTCCTGCTTCTTTTAAGAAATGAAAAGGCAACTGTCCATATTGTTCCTGCTTATCTCCTTATTGTTATTAGGAGACGTATGCGCATATGCACTTACGCCCGCGGAGAAGCGTGCAAAAGCGAAAGCGAAAATAGAGCGTAAACGTGAGGCTGCAAAGCGAAAAGCAGAGCGTAAAAAGGCTGCGAAACTTAAAGCAGCCAAACGTCAACGCATCAAGGATGGCAAACCGCTTCTCTATGTCTATACTTACAACCTGCAGACAGGTGAGCCTCTGCCGGCTACGCATATTACCTTGCAAGATGTGAATGCGCGGCCGAATAAAAAGCCCAAGATCAGCAAACCAACCGATACGAAACGTGCCCGTGTTTCCAAAGGGCTGCCGGAAGGGAAATACTGGGCTGTTGCCGCCAAAACGGGTTATTTTACTTCTGATACCGTCATTTTCCGCCATAAAGAGGACGAAGATACGCTCAAGATAGCTATCTATCCTGAGACGCGCCTTACTTTTACCGTTACCGATTCGCTTACTTCGCGCCCCGTTGTGGCGAATATAGTGGTACGAAATCATCAGGGAGCAAGAGTTATGCAGACAACCTCTGACTCCATGCACAACGTCTTGGCTGTTCTCCTTGACGACAGAATCCCGTTTTATACCGTAGAAGCCACAGCGGTTCATTATTTTCCGTACAGGGATACAATATCCTTTCCGCTTGATTTCCAAGGAGTTGTTATGTCGCCTCGGGAAGTGAAATCTTTCGTCTTGCATAATATCTATTTTGCGACAGGTAAAACCCATATACTACCTTCTTCTGAATCGGCGCTGAACGAGTTATACCTTTTTCTTCACTCTCGTCCGAACCAGCATATCCGGATAGTAGGTCACACCGATAATATCGGTTCGGACCGCTCCAACCAGATTCTATCAGAAGGAAGATGTCAGGAGGTTAAGCAGGCGATGATAGCTCGTGGTATCGCATCTGAACGTATCGAAGTAGAGGGCCGCGGCGAACGAGATCCGATTGTTCCTAACGACTCTGATGAGCACCGCCAGATGAATCGCCGGGTAGAGATAGTGCTGCAGTAAAAAATGTAAAAAAATACACATTTATTTGTGTATGTCAAAAAAAAACAGTAATTTTGCACCCGCTTTGACGCAGGGGGTACTACGCCCCTTCCGGCGAAGACCGGTTTCCCCCGATAAACGGGGTGTTTCCAGGGGCTATCTGGTTTTGACAGCAGGTAGAATGGTTGTGTAAGCACGTCGAGCAATGAGGCAATGCTCGTTAATCTCGCTTCGAAGCATAACTGGCAATACTTCTTATGCTCTCGCTGCTTAATCGAAGTATAGTAGATTAGCCTTTACGGGCACCAGGTGCCTGTACGAGACGTCACTCCAAGCCGTGTCTGTGGGCTGAATGGATATAGTGGCGCAGGAATTCACAGAATAGATGTCGTATGCTGCGATGCGGCGTCGAAAATTTAGCAGATAAGCCGGAGGTTGGTGGCTTGGGTCTTGCCGCCGGACGAAAATGCAGGCCAAGATAAACGTGTAGAAAGCGCAAGTGTTCCTTGTTTGGACGCGGGTTCGACTCCCGCTAGCTCCACAAAAAGTGTATCTAACGGGGACTCTCGCCCGCGGGTTCTTATCTCGCTCGAGAGCTCGAACGATTATTGCCAGAGGGCAATTTTCGACTCCCGCTAGCTCCACAAATAAGATTTGGGGTATTAGCTCAGTTGGTAGAGCGCAACGTTCGCAATGTTGAGGTCAGGGGTTCGACTCCCCTATGCTCCACAAAAAAAACAGACACAATCATGGCTGTAGAGATTCGTGAGATCAACACCAAGCGGGAACTGAAGAAATTTATTCAGTTTGCGAATGATTTGTACGCAGATTGTCCGTACTATTGCCCGCCGCTTTTCTTCGATGAGATGAACTGTTTCGAACCGGAGAAAAATCCTGCGCTTGAGGTTTGTGAGTATCAGCTCTGGATGGCTTACCGCGATAATATACCCGTCGGGCGTATCGCAGGTATCATCAATCATAAAGCGAATGAGAAATGGGGATACAAGCATGTCCGTTTCGGTTGGTTTGATTTTATCGATGATCTTGAGATCAGCAAAGCGCTCCTTGACACAGTAGCCGCATGGGGGAAGGCTCGCGGTATGGATGGTCTTAACGGACCTGTCGGTTTTACGGATTTTGACCATGAGGGTTTGTTGCTGGAAGGGTATGAGTATCCTGCAGTGATGGCTTCGCTCTACAATTATCCATATTACGTCAAACATATGGAAGCATATGGTTTAGAGAAAGAGGCGGACTGGATAGAGATGCAAGTATATCCCCCACAGGGATGTCCGGAACGACTGAATCGAATAGCCGATATTGTCAAGCAACGTTCGCAAGTCCGTGTGGATAAAGTGCAGAACTCTCGCGAGCTGGTTAGGAAGTATGGTATTGAGTACATGGATGTGATTGATGAAGCGTACCAGAAGTTGTATAACTTCCAGCCGATGACGATTGCTCAAAAGAATTACTACAAAAGGATGTATTTCCCTCTCCTCAACTTCGATTTTGTAACTATCGTAGTGAATGAGAAAGAAGAGATTGTGGGCGTAGCACTCGGTATGCCGGATATATCCGGAGCTTTGCGCAAATGCGGAGGCAAACTTTTCCCGTTCGGTTGGTATCATATCCTCAAAGCGCTCAAAGCTAAACAGATGGAATCATTCAGTTTTCTATTGATAGCAGTACGTCCGGACTATCAGGATCGTGGAATCAATGCTCTTTTCTTCCAGGACCAGATTCCTATGATCAACAAGTATGGTATTAAGACTCTGGAGACTACCAATATATTGGAAACAAACAGCAAGAACATAGCCAATTTTACGCAGTTTGACCATAAGTTCCATAAGCGTCACCGGGCGTATCTGAAGAATATATGATGAGGGATGAGAAGCTATATAAGACGGCAAAGGAGCAGTTGGATGCCTATATACGCGACAGAGGAATGCGCGAATCGTCCTCTCGAAACATAATTTTAGGGAGGATATGCCAACTTCGTCAGCCTTTCACGGCTTCGCAACTGGAGGAATATTGTGCGGATGCACATTTATCGAGAGCCACGTTTTATAATGCGCTCAATCTCTTTATCAGTGCGCAAATAGTCAAACCATATGACAGAGGTTATGGGCAAACGGCTGCGGAGTATGAATTAAATACAAGTGTTTCGCGCTCGCACATGCAACTTGTCTGCCGGAAATGCGGAAGAACGGCAAGTTTTTACGACCAGGTTATCTCGCGCATGGTAGCCGAGCATAAATACACAAATTTCAACATGCAGAACTACACGCTTGTGGTGTACGGGGAATGTAAAGTGTGCAGGCGCATGCCGGACAAGAAAAGAAAATAGTTTGTAAAAAATAAAATGGGTTCGTCTATATATTGGATATTATTTATCGGCATCGCTTTGGCGAGTTGGATTGTTTCCGCTTCGTTGCAGCGTAAGTTCAAGCGTTATGCTCAGGAACCGCTTCCGTTGACCGGACGCGAAGTGGCAGAGAAAATGCTGAAAGATAATGGTATTGCCGATGTCAAGGTAACGTGTATTAAAGGTCAGTTGACCGACCATTATAACCCGGCGACCCAAACAGTCAATCTCTCCGAAGATGTCTATCACGGCGCCAATGTAGCGGCTGCAGCAGTAGCTGCGCATGAATGCGGACATGCCGTGCAGCATGCCACGGCATATGGTCCGCTCGGCCTGCGTTCGGCACTTGTGCCGGTGGTATCCTTCTCCAGCAAATGGGTAACATGGATCATCTTGGGTGGATTGCTTCTTCTCGGTAGCGGAGCAGGTCAGATTCTGCTTCTTGTCGGTATCGGATTGTACGCGATGATCACGCTCTTTTCGTTTATTACTCTACCGGTAGAGGTGAACGCCAGTCAAAGAGCGGTTAACTGGTTGTTGGAAGCAGGAATAACGAATAGAGAAACATCAGCAATGGCAAGCGATGCGCTCCATAGTGCGGCTTATACCTATGTAGTAGCGGCTTTGAGTGCATTAGCTACATTGATATATTACATCCTCATCTTTTTGGGAGGAAGCAGGAGATAATAATCGCATAATGCGAAGGCCCCGTAGCTCAATTGAATAGAGTGTCAGATTCCGGTTCTGAAGGTTCTGGGTTT
>JAGCFY010000110.1 GCA_017649845.1 Paludibacteraceae bacterium | reverse complement strand
GCCGTCTATCTCGATGCCTTTTATGGCCTCGGTAGCAGTAAAAGTAAGGGTATACTCCGCATTGCAGTTAAAATACGCAAAAGTGGTGTCTGTCGCTTTGACAATAGAACCCTGCGAGCAATGTACCAAGATATTTTGGTCTATAAAAGCATACTCGGCTTTCCAAATAGTTGTATCCGGCACATTGATCTCCGTCGGCTCGGCATAGATATACGATGCGTCCAAATCCTCCTCTGTGGGCAGTGTGTCCTCTATCGGAGTGACCGTAATAGAATCGCCTCCCACCACAATCTTTTGTATTCGCCGTTGCCCTTTTTCTGTCAAAGTGAATACCACATTAGTTGCGCTACCGGTCCAGCGGTCCACTTTCCAGTCGTTCTTATCTGTCGATTCGCCGCCGGAGACCAACTCTCCTGTGTTAGCGCTCAGACCTGTATATTGTTTGTTGGACGCACTACTCTTGGCGCATACCAGTTGGATATTCGTTATGGCAACATTCGCACTGACACTAATCGTGTTACCTACATACAGGCGCATTTCCGGCGAACCGGTCTGATAGTCTGTAGTGAGAACAGGCGCTGTTTGTCCGCTTCCCTGCGCAATAATGACGGTAATGCCGTCTTTGGTTTGGTTCATGTCAGCCGCAGAGACGAATGTAAACACCGTCTCTCCCCATACGAAAAGGGAGAGACTAATTACAGTTATCAGCGCAACAAATTTCTTCATAATTCTAAATCGGCCGCAAATTTACTGCTTTTTTTTGATATACGCAAATAAATATTAAAATTTTAATTTTAAATCCTCTATTATTTTTTCATCTTGCGTATCGCTTCTTCCGGGTTTTCGGCTCCAAACACGGCACTCCCGGCTACCAATGCATCTGCGCCTGCAGCGAAAAGTTCCGCTGCATTAGCCGTATTCACGCCGCCGTCAATCTCAATCATTGTTTTGAGTCCGCGTTTGTCAATCTCTGCTTTGATAAAGCGAATCTTATCCATCGTCTCGGGAATGAATTTCTGCCCGCCGAAGCCCGCAAAAACCGACATCAGCAGCACCATGTCCACTTTGTCTAAATATGGCACAAGGCGCTTAACATCGACATCGGGATTGATCGTCAAGCAGGTTCGAACACCTTTCGCCTTGATCATCTCCAGAATAGGCATCGGATCTTCTACGGCCTCCAGGTGAAAACCAACCGACCATGCGCCGGCGTCGCAGAAACGCTCCACGTATTTCTCCGGATGCACGATCATCAGATGCACGTCCAACGGCTTGGAGCAATACTGTTTGAAAGGCTTCATCAGCGGAAAACCGAACGAGATATTCGGTACGAAAGTACCGTCCATCACGTCAATATGCAGCCAGTCTGCCTCGCTGCGGTTAATCATTTGTAAGTCGTCTGCCAGATGACCAAAATCGGCTGACAATACACTTGGAGCTATAATCTTCATATCAATCACCAGTTACTAATTTATATCCTTTATACCTCACGGCGATAATCTCGTACCCTGCAGGCGTCAGAAATTGCCTGAGATGATTGATATACACGCCAAGCGAGCGGGCTGTGAAAGCATTGTCTTCTTTCCATAGAGATACTAATATCTTATGTTTATCAACCACCTCGTTCTCATGCCTGCAAAGCATCAAGAGCAGGTCACTTTCGCGGGAAGACATATGCTTGCCGTCAAAAGTCTGATGGATTGCATCAAACACTTTGCCGTTCAGTTCAAAAACCTTCTGTTTGTTCTCTTCGAAAGCTCGCACTCTGCGCAGAATAGCCTCCATACGGCAAATCAGAATATCCATCGTGAATGGTTTCGTCTGGTAGTCATCACAACCTAACTGAAATGCCCGCATCTGGTCTTCTCGGTCACTTCGATTTGTTAGCACTATCAGCGGAATTGTCGGTAAACGATGCCGGATATCTTTCAGCAAGTCATAGCCATTCATACCCAAATTCTGCAACTCCATCAATATCATATCCCACGATTCCGCGCGAAGACATTCCTGTCCCGCACGACCTGTGTGAACTACATGAGACTTATACCCGCGGCTATTCAAATAGTCGCCCAGCACCGTCGATAGACTCACATCACCATCAATGATCAGTACTTTTGCCGCCATGATTTCTAAAAAACGCCACAAAATTAGTGATTTTTTTGCATATATACAAATTTTTTCGTAATTTTGCAGCGAAATATGGAAAAACCGCTATGAGCAAAGTTCTTTTGATTTCTACGGGAGGCACCATTACAATGGTGAGAGACGCAGCAACGAAAGCGTTGGTGCCGGCTGATATGGATACCTTTAAGGCATATATGCCCGAACTGTATGAGGGTGATATCCATGTGGATATTCAAGCCTTTTCTCCGCTAATTGACTCGTCAGATATAGGGCCGGAGAGTTGGGTAAGAATGGCCCAAATGGTCTATGACCATTATGACGAATACGATGGATTTGTTATTCTCCATGGTACGGACACCATGTCCTACTCTGCTTCGGCGCTCTCTTTTATGCTCGAGAACCTTTCCAAACCGGTTGTCTTTACGGGATCTCAGCTACCTGTCGGAGTGCTTCGTTCGGATGCGAAGGAAAATCTGTTGACGGCGATAGAGATTGCTGCCGCGCAGGACGAAGAGGGCAATGCAATAGTGCCGGAGGTAACGATTTATTTCGAAGACCGACTCTTCCGCGCGAACCGGACGACGAAGCGCAATGCCGAACATTTCTCGGCTTTCAATAGTTATAACTATCCTGCGCTCGCCAAAGCCGGAGTGCATATTACCTACCAGCCGCATCTCGTGCATTATTCGGATCCATCTGCGCCGCTGAGGCTGCATACTTCATTCGATTGCAACGTAGCTGTACTCAAACTCTTCCCAGGAATTCAGCCACCCGTCGTGCGCGCACTCTTACGTACGCGAAATTTAAAAGGAGTGGTACTTGAGACCTTTGGTGCCGGCAATGCGCCAACTGAGAAATGGCTCTATCGCGAACTGAAAACGGCGGTGGACAAAGGTATCATCATTGTCAATAAGACGCAATGCAATACCGGTTCGGTAGAAATGGGACTATATGCCGTTTCGCTCAATCTCATGAAAGCGGGTGTCCTGTCTGGATACGATATTACTACCGAAGCGCTGTTGACAAAGATGATGCTGCTTTTCGGCGAAAATCCTGATAATATCGGGATAGTGCGCGAACTGCTTGGTAAAGATATATGTGGCGAACTAACAATTGATTAACATATGAAAAACTTACAACCCCAAGGTTTGTGGAATTGTTTCTACAGCCTTACCCAGATTCCGCGTCCCAGCGGTAAACGTAAAGAGATCGCAGAGTTCCTCGTTAACTACGGCAAATCGCTTGGTTTGGAGACTCTGCAAGATGAGATTGGCAATGTGCTGATTCGTAAACCGGCCAGCCCGGGTATGGAGTCTCATCCCGGTGTGATTCTTCAAGGTCACATGGACATGGTGCCGCAAAAGAACAGCGATAAAATCTTTGATTTTGAGAAAGATCCGATCGAGGCATATATTGAGGAAAACGGAGAATGGGTGACAGCTAAAGGCACGACGCTCGGTGCGGATAATGGTATCGGCGTAGCGACAGCGATGGCGATACTGGCGGATAAATCAGTAGTTCATCCGCCGCTGGAGGCATTCTTCACGATTGATGAAGAAACAGGAATGTATGGTGCAAACGATCTCAAATCCGGTTGGCTCAAAGGCAAATACTTATTGAACCTGGATTCCGAGACCGAAGGCGAGTTGTATGTCGGCTGTGCCGGAGGTATTGACACGACCGCTACGTTTACGTATGAAACGGTAGATACCGAAGAAGGCGATATCGCTTTGCTCGTAGAAGTGAAAGGGTGCAAAGGCGGTCACTCGGGATGCGATATCCATCTCCAGCGCGCCAATGCGATTAAGCTGTTGTTCCGTTTCCTCAAAGATGCAGTAGCTAATTATGAAGCACGTCTGGCTTGTGTAGAAGGCGGTTCGCTCCGTAATGCTATTCCGCGTGAAGCATCGGCTGT
>JAGCFY010000109.1 GCA_017649845.1 Paludibacteraceae bacterium | reverse complement strand
TGGGGAGAGCCGGACAACGGCGCTGTTGACTCGATGGCTACGAAAGACAAAGGATGCAATATCTGGATTGAGCAAGCAAACCATCCTGTTTTCAAACAATTGACCAACAAAAATCGAGGAGAAAAAGTAAAGATCCTGTCTTCCTATGAGCGTAATGGCGTTATGCCGATTGCTATTACCAACGCACCGGGCACATTGTGTCTGGCAACGGGCATGACCCGCTCTATCGAAGATTACTACGCTGAAGGCGAGCAACAAACAGCTATTCACGAAGTGCCTGCAGGCATGCGGGGTGGAAAGAAATATATCTGCCTGCCTGTTGCAAGCCGGGTTAATCTCTCTACGCAAGGAGAAAAACTCATAGATGGTATCCTGGATTATTTGCTTAGCCAGGAAGAACCGAGTATCAATACGCCTACCTTGGAAATCACCGGTTTCTCTGTCGGCGGTATAGATGCCAATATTAACCAGGGCAATAATACCATTTCGTTGCGAATGACCGAACAGCAATATACGGATCTGGATAGCCTCAAGTCTGTTGAGCCGTCTATTACGCTTGCTGATCCGAACACGCACGTTTCGCCCGCAGGAAAAGTGAGTCTGCAATATATGTACGTTATCCCGCAAGCATTTGTTGTGACCGACTATATCAGCCGCCGTGTATATGAGTTCATGCTTGATTTGTATGATCCTCATGAGGGCATTGACAATATCTACGAAGCAGGTCAATGGATTAATATCTTTGATATCTATGGCCGCAAAGTGGCTACCACGAACGAAGATTTCCGTACCATGGATCTGCCGCGCGGAATGTATATCATCGTTACCGAAAGTGGACAAACCATTAAAATAATGAGATAGTTTAAGCGAGAGCTACTGTTTTTCCTCTCTTTAAAAACTGAAAACAACATGCGAACAGAAAAAGAATTGCAGGGGGTTACACTCCTGGGAAACCAACACGTGCAGTATAGCGATAACTATAATCCTGCCGTGTTGGAGACTTTCCCGAATAAACATCCCGAGAACGAATATCTCGTTACATTCAATTGTCCGGAGTTTACTACGCTCTGTCCTAAAACGGGACAGCCGGATTTCGGACATATCTACATCAGTTATATCCCGCGGGAACGAATGGTGGAGAGCAAAAGTCTCAAACTTTACCTCTTCTCTTTCCGCAACCATGGCGATTTTCATGAAGATTGCGTCAATATCATCATGAAAGATTTAGTCAAACTGATGGACCCGAAATATCTGGAGGTGATCGGCTATTTCATGCCCCGCGGCGGAATAAGTATCTATCCCTTCGCCAACTATGCCGACGCCGATCATCAGGAATTGAAAGCGCAGAGACTGCGTGAACAGTTTTCTCTAAACACTAAACACTAAACATTAATGAAAGATTCATTAATCGTGCTTTCCGGTGGATTAGATTCCACCACGATGCTTTATGAATATCAGTACCGCATTGGCATGGCGGTATCCTTCCATTACGGGAGTAATCATAATGACCGCGAATTGGAGTTCGCCAAACTGCATTGCGAGCGGCTCGGTATTCCGCACATGGTCATCCGACTGCCGTTTATCAAGCAGTTCTTCAAATCATCGTTGCTGGAAGGAGCTGATGCTATCCCTGAAGGCAATTACGACGAGGAAAATATGAAATCGACTGTCGTGCCTTTCCGCAATGGGATTATGCTTTCTATTGCAGCAGGCATTGCGGAAAACAACAAATTCCAATATATAATGCTGGCCAACCATGCCGGAGATCATGCAATTTATCCTGACTGTCGGCCGGAGTTTGTGGAAGCAATGAATAATGCTATTCATTTTGGCACCTGGAATGGCGTGCAACTGCTCACACCCTATACGCATCTGACCAAAGCATCCATTGCTTCGCATGGAAAAATGTTAGGACTTGATTATTCGGAGACATGGAGTTGTTACAAAGGCGGAGAACATCATTGCGGTGTATGCGGCACATGCCGTGAACGAAAAGAAGCCTTGAAAATTGCGGGCATAGAAGATAACACTATTTATGATAATTGATTAAAACGCGAAATGTATTACGTTCAAAAAACAATAGAGATTTCGGCGGCGCATAACCTAATGCTGTCGTATGACAGCAAATGCGAGAACCTGCATGGTCATAACTGGATCATTGTGGTCTATTGCAAGTCCGAGACTTTGGATCAAGATGGTATGGTGACAGATTTCACGCATATCAAGAAAATCGTCAAAGATACTTTTGATCACAAGTATATCAACGAAGTGCTGGATGTCAACCCTTCGGCGGAGAATATAGCCCGCTGGATTTGCGACCATGTGAAGAACTGCTATAAGGTCTCTGTCCAGGAATCCGAAGGCAACATCGCCATTTATGAGCGAGACTAAGTCATCTTAGGTCTTCCTCGGTTCTCCTAGGTCATCCTATGCTATACAAAGTCAACGAAATATTCTATACCTTGCAGGGCGAAGGGGCACACAGCGGGATTCCGGCTGTGTTTGTTCGCTTTAGCGGGTGTAATCTTCGTTGTCCCTGGTGCGACACAGAGTTCTCGGAGTTCACGGAGATGGCCTGCGAAGAAATCGTAGCAGAGGCGCTTGCGCTGTATGATGTACCGAATAAACGGCGGAAGATGTGTGTGCTCACAGGAGGCGAACCATCCCTGCAAGTGGATAAGACGCTCATTGACGCACTCCACGAAGCGGGATTTTATATCTGTATTGAGACCAATGGAACCCATCCTCTACCCGAACATATAGACTGGATCACTTGTTCTCCCAAAGAAGGCACGAACATCGTTCTGACACATGTAAACGAAGTGAAGGTGGTTTTTACCGGCACATATGACCCGGAGGTATGGCGCACAAAAATAGAGGCCGAACATTGGATGTTACAGCCTCTGCGATACAATGGCGAATGGCTCTTACTGAGCGGAATAGATGATTTTGAGATAGATAGCAATGATAATTTGGACGAAACCGTCCGGTATATTCTTGCTCATCCTTTCTGGCGTCTAAGCGTTCAGTTGCATAAAATAGCAGGCCTAAGGTAATTAGAAATCAACACCTTCTACCAACAGCGACGGATCTTTCTTCAATTGCTGCAGGAATTTGATCGTTACATACTGAGCACCCCAGCCGAAGTTTTCGCATACAGTGTGAACGCGTTGCATCTCTTTGATAGCGATGCGGCCGTCAGCAATAGCGATACGAACCATACCGAAGATAGCCAGATCTTTGTCATCCTCACTCATGAGCGGAGGAAGAGCTGCAAGATTTGTCGGATGGTCAACTTCAGCAGCACATGCACGGAGCACTGCATTGCGATCCAGACCATTTGCCTCTGCCAGATCTGCAATACGTTGTACTTCTGAATCATACAGTTCGCCATCAGCAGCAGCTATGTTGGCTGCAAAAGCGGCAAAAATTTGTTCTTTTGTCATAGTTGTAAAAATTGATGGTTAATATTGTGCAGCGTCATATACGGCGTCCGCTATTTCGGCACCCGCCAGACGTTCTATGATACAGAAAGCGAAATCGGAACTCAAGCCGGGTCCTTTGCCGGTAATGATATTCTTACTTTCTACTACTAATCCACCTACATAACTCTCGCCCAATGCTTCTTGCATGCCCGGATAGCAGGTAGCTTGTTTTCCTTTTAAGATACCCAATTTGCCTAAAACCGTCGGTGCAGCACAGATGGCAGCAATCAGTTTGTCGGCTTTATTATGCTCTATGAGCAATTCGCACAATGCGGAACATTCACCGAGTTTGGTCTGTCCTCCCGGTAAGATCAACATCTCTGCATCGGAGAAATCAATACGTTCGATTAGTCCGTCTGCCTCCACGGCAATATTATGCGCACCAAGCACCATAGGATTTCCGGTAATGGAAACAGTTGTCAATGCGATGTTTGCACGACGCAACAAATCGATGGTTGTGATCGCCTCGATTTCTTCGAAACCATTGTCTAAGAAAAGATAATTCATACAATTTACGATTTAACGATGTACGATTTACAATTTAATTGAATTTGAAATTATAGGTAATTGTTCCGATCTGATCATGATCGCCCTCTGTAAACTTCGCCTTTCTGGCTGCATCGAGAGCGAGTTGGATAGTTTGTTTATCCGAAATGGTACCGCCTTTATGAGTAGCGGAAATCACATTTCCTGCCGCGTTCACGCGAATCTCCACGATCACACGTCCTTCTTGATTAAAGGTATTCGAAGGTTGCGGCAGCGAACCTTTGATACCTCTGCCGGAGAGGCTCCATGAGTTTCCTCCGGAAGAACCGTGTCCGACAGGATTGCCTTTCTGTCCGGATCCCTGGCCGTCGCCTGAACCGGATGTGTTGCCCGTATTGCCGAATAACGAACCCATCTGGTTTGCTTTAGCAATGGCTTCTGCTTGCTTGGCTCTCTCAGCTGCTTCAGCCGCTTCGCGGGCTTTGCGCTCCGCCTCTATACGCGCTTGCTCTTCGCGTTGACGCTGTTTTTCCAAAGCCTCAGCTTGCTTGCGCTCGCGCTCTTTCTTCTCCTGCTCTTTGCGCAAAGCTAATGCTTCTTCATCCTCCTGTGTCATCAAGTCGTTATCCGACGGAGCAGAAGGCTGCACAGGCGCTGCAGGTTCAGGAGCCGGCAGCGGTACTGCTTCGTTTTCTTCCGCCATATAACCTCCGGCATCTTCCACTTCGCCGAAAGCTATCTCTACACCTTCTTCTTGCTCCGGCACTACGGCATATAACCGAACGAACCACAACAGAAGAAACAGTAATGCCAGAAATATAATCGTACCTACTGTAGCTACAATATGTCTCTCTTGCTTCTTTGTCACAAACCTATCGTTTTGTGGCTACGACCAACCTCATATGATGTTCGTTAGCGATGTCAAGCACGCGCACTACTTCTTTGTACGCTACATCCTCATCGGCATGAAGCGCTATATAAAGCGTTGAATCCGAAGCCTGAACACGACTTAGATAGCCTTCCAAACTCTCTGGATCCACCTGAACCGGTTTCTCTTTGCCCAGCGCCACGAAATAATTGCCCAAATTATCGATGGACACTTTTGCTACCTGCGGCCGCGTCGCTTTCTGCGAACGAGACGTAGGCAGGTTGATTTTGATATCATTGGGCGAAGACATCGTAGATGCCATGACGAAGAACAGAAGTAGCAGGAAAACCAAGTCTGTCATCGAACTCATCGCGAATGTTGCTTCTACCCTATTGCGTTTTTTGAGACTCATTGAGCAGGTTCATTTAAGAGGTCCATGAATTCCATCGTACGGCTTTCGAGCAGACGTACCACGCGGTCGATACGCGAAACGAGATAATTGTATGCAAACATCGCGAGGATACCTACTATCAAACCGCCGATCGTCGTCACCATCGCTTGGTACATACCGGTGGAGAGAGCACTCATCTCAATAATTCCGCCGGACGTCTGAGCCATGTTATAGAATGTCTGTACCATACCAAGCACGGTACCCAGGAAACCCAACATCGGAGCACCACCTGCGATGGTAGCCATGATCACCAAGCCTTTCTCCAGACGACCTACCTCGAGGTTTCCGACGTTCTCTACCGCTACCTGCACATCCTGCATCGGGCGTCCGATACGGGTAATACCTTTCTCTATCATATGTGCGGAAGGGGTGTCCGTCTGCTTGCATAGATTGAGCGCCGAGTCAATCTTACCGTCATGGATATAATCGCGGATACGATCCATGAACGATTTGTCCTCGCGCGTAGCTTGTTTGATTACTACCAGACGAGCGATAAAGATATAGCAAGCGATAGCCAGCAGGATTGCCAAAATAAT
>JAGCFY010000108.1 GCA_017649845.1 Paludibacteraceae bacterium | reverse complement strand
TCTTTTGCCATAGTAATTCATTAATTTTTTATTAACGTTAATAAACAAAAAATGTTTTTGTTTGTTATCTTTTTAACTTAAAAAAGGCTGGTCAATGTAGACCGTTGACCCGCCTTTTTGCGCGTTTTAAACGCAGAGCTGCTTCCGAGAGTTGAACTCGGGACCTCATCCTTACCAAGGATGCGCTCTACCACTGAGCTAAAGCAGCATTTCCTTTTATTAAGGAGAGGTAGGTCTCTCTTGAGCGGAAAACGGGACTCAAACCCGCGACCCCCAGCTTGGAAGGCTAGTGCTCTATCGACTGAGCTATTTCCGCAAATCGGACATGCTCGAAGCACTCCAATTTGCGGGAGTCTTTGCTTCGTCGAGTTGCGAAAGCGAGCTTTCACTCTCCTCGCTAAAGACTTCCGCGTTTGGATTGTGGGTGCGGATGGATTCGAACCACCGAAGTCGAAGACAGCAGATTTACAGTCTGCCCCATTTGGCCACTCTGGAACACACCCGGTTTTCAAAGATCTTTTGAGCCTCTAGTCGGACTCGAACCAACGACCGCTGGATTACAAATCTAGTGCTCTACCAACTGAGCTATAGAGGCGTTACTCAGCCGTTCGTTTTTACTGTCCGAACGAAAAAGCGTGCAAAATTACTACATTTTTTTGAATTGACCAAATCTTTTTACAAAAAAATGCAAAAATTAGTCTTTTTTCTCATTTTTGTCGCCTCCTTCTTGCTTTGCTCGGGGGTGCGTAGCCATATAAACACGCTTTATCTGCTCAAATGTAGTATGCGTATAAACCTGAGTCGTGCTCAGCGACGCATGTCCCAGCAATTCTTGTATAGTACGGATATCGGCACCGTTATCCAGCATTGTGGTAGCGAAAGTATGGCGCAGAACATGAGGCGAGTGTTTCTTGAGCGTACTCACTTCCCCCATACGCGTGCGCACGATATTATATAAGGTGTGCTTATTGAGCGGTACTATTTCTCCGGATCGGTTCCGGCGGACAAAGAAAGCCGGAACCGGCTGCCCATCCAACAACTCCGCACGTGCCTCCGTATAATGCTGGATAAGTGTCATGAGCGTTTCCCCGATAGGCACGATCCGCTCCTTACGACGTTTTCCGAAGATACGCACCTGACCTTGATTCAAATCCAGATCAGCATCCTGCAGGCCCAACATCTCCGCCTGACGCATACCGGTTTGATAAAGCATTTCTATAATCAAGCTATCGCGTATCCCTTCAAAATCCTCGGCCCAGTTATCTTGCGCCGTTACGGCTTCCATCTCAGCGGGACGGAAGAAAACCGGTAGAGGTTTATCCGCCTTCGGCGGTATAATACGCGCAGTAATGTCGCGCGTTACTTTTTTCTGCCGCAAAAGAAACTTATAGAAACTGCGTAGCGCAGACAACTTGCGTTTTACGGAACGCGGTGACTGATGTTGCTTCTCCAGCAAATCCAGCATCCAGAGTTTGATATCATCTTCGCCTACTTCACCCGGACGAAAATTCTCCATCTTGACATCCAAAAACGCGCAGAAATCTCGCAGATCGTCACGATAAGCCTCTACCGTGCGCTGCGAGTATTTCCGCTCAATAGCAATATAATCCAGAAAATGCTGTATCAAATCTCTTTTCCTGTATGTTCCTCTGCTTCGAATGGGAAGAGGCCGAAGAGTTGTGCATCTATATGATCGGTCACCCAGCGGAAATCCTCCGGATTATCTCCAAACTTGATATGATCACCATCCACAATCAGCAGATTGCCCTTGTAATCCTTGATCCAATTCTCGTACTTATCATTCAAGCCCTGCAGATAATCGAGTTTCATCTGCTGCTCATATCCGCGTGCGCGTTTCTGGATCTGCGACACAAGCGTAGGCACCGATGCACGGACATAAATCAACAAATCCGGCATCTTAACGAGTGTGGTCATGAGGTCGAACAGATCCTGATAGTTATCAAAATCGCGATCCGACATCATTCCCTGATCGTGCAGATTCGGCGCGAAGATACGGGCATCTTCGTAGATCGTACGATCCTGGATGATGTACTTGTCCGACTTGCCTATCTCCACGACATCTTTGAAACGCTTGTTGAGGAAATATATCTGCAGATTGAATGACCATCTGGCCATATCGGCATAGAAATCCGCCAGATAAGGGTTATACTCTACGCTCTCAAAGCGCGGTTCCCAGCCATAATGTTTGGCTAACATATTGGTCAGCGTAGTCTTTCCGCAACCAATGTTTCCTGCTACTGCTATATGCATATTACTAATTATTTAGTCCAATTATTTTCCGAAAACAAACCAAAGAGTTCGGCATCCACTTTGTTGATAACCGTCCGGAAATCCTCGGGGTTGTTCTCAAAATCCATTCCGTCTGATTCGATAACCAGCACGCGACCTTCGTAGTGGTTGAAGATAAAATCTTCATATTTATCATTCAATCCTTTCAGGTAATCAATCTCCATCTGCTGCTCATATTCCCTGCCGCGTTTCTGTATCTGCGCAACGAGCGCCGGAACGGATTTACGGAGGTATATCATCATATCCGGCATTTTCATTTGCGATTTCATCAGGTCGAATAGCTCCATAAAGGTAGTAAAATCGCGTTCACTAAGATCACCGCGCTCATAGTTATTGCGCACAAAAACATATACTCCTTCGAAGATAGAACGATCCTGCACGATGGTATGCGTAGCTTTTTGAACGAGCAACATATCTTTGAATCGCTCTTTGAGGAAATACGTCTCAAGGCAAAAAGCCCAGCGGTTGATATCGCTGTAGTAATCCTCAAGATACGGATTAAAACTCACGGATTCAAACCGCGGTTCCCAACCGTAGTACTTAGCTAACATTTTAGTCAGCGTGGTCTTTCCGGCTCCTATATTTCCAGCTATCGCTATATACATATTTTATTGCACGCGCGTACCAGTGATCGTATATATGTTATTTCCGCGGAGGATATAGATATGTCCGTCACGAAGAATCTTGGTACTTCTTAGTACTTGGTCACTTTGTACTTCCTCAACATCTTGGGTTTCACGTTTCTGGATGTCAGCAAAAGTAGGCGCTACGACAGGTGAACCGGTAAACACCTTCAGTTCTCCGGGCGTCAACGTATATGTACCGTTTGCTTTAACAGCGCCGCCCAGATAGTCATACCATGTACCGGAAGGCAAAGTAACTGACTGATTTCCTGTCACATCAAAATTAGCTACCGCAAACACATCGCTTCCCCACTGGATCTTACGCAACTTAGAGCCGGAGTTAATGCTTACACTGGTCGGGTTGCCCTCAAAAACAGTCGGCATCAGTTGTGTACGGAGAGTGATCACTTGCGCACATTTGGTGAACGCCGCTACACGGTTGGCGTTCGTAAAATAACCTCGTATCTCCGGACGCGGTTTCTTGTTACAACGATATTTCTCATTATAGTCGTTCGGATGATCAAGCTCACTATTGATGGAAAAATCATATCCGATCTCCTCCCACATCCAAAGCATATGCGATCCGTTCAGCAGCACGTTGAAAGCCACATTCTCCGGAACACGTCCCAAACGAGCTGCGGTATTGGTCTGCAAATCGCCGTTACCATATTTCTTTGCTTTATACTGCATTCGTTCCTCGTCATGGCTCTCGCAATAAGACACATAGCCGTCTTTATTGGCTTCTCCAAAGCCGTCGCCGTCTTTCAACCATCCCATCGCCGTCTGGCAATACGCATTCGTCGTATTGTTCCAACACTGCATGCCATAATTAACCAACTGCGGCCGCTCTGTAGCCATGTTTCCGCCCCAATGCTCCAAAATCATGTAAGCATCAGGAGCTACCGCCTTCACGCCATTGTCATAGTAGTACTTGAGATTAGCTACGGATGTATTGGGTTGATCTGAACATAGACCGTGACTGAGATCCAAACGGAAACCATCTACTTTGTACTCTGTCAACCAATACTTCAATGCCCTGGTAAACATCTCCTTAGCCGGTGCAAAACCATGATTCCAGTCTTCATACACATTATCGCTATGCGGCGCGTTAACATTAAACCACGGATTGTTAGACAACTCAGTACCATAAGGATATAACTTATTCATCGGATTGAGTCCCGTAGCATGGTTAAACACCATATCCAGAATTACCGCCATGCCGCGTTTGTGACACTCGTCGATGAAAGTCTTATACATCTCCTCCGAACCATAAGCCCTATCCGGTGCAAAATAATGGTTTGGCGAATAGCCCCAGTTGTAATTACCGTCAAACTCGCAAATCGGCATCAACTCTATCGCATTCACGCCTAAGTTCTGGATATAATCCAGACGTTTCATCAAACCTTTAAGCGAACGACCTTCAGTATAATCATAAACCCACAACTCATATATAACGAGGTTATTTTTGTTCGGACGCTTGAAGTTTAGCGTTGCATCTGACCATTGGAAAGCAGGCTTGCCGGGTTGAATAACCGTTACATATCCGTCTCCTCCGGCGGGATAATCAATCAGCGTCGGATCTACACTCTTAGGTTCATACTGATCGTCTGGATGGATCACTTTCTCTGAATACAGATCAGAAATCTGCTTCTTAACACCATCCGCACGCTCTACAGCATATTGGAAGCGATATTCCTGACCGGGAGTCAAACCAGTAAGGGTAATCCAGAAATAGTTGCCGTCTTTGTACAATTGGTAGTCAGCACTGAGTTGCCAGTTGGTCATATCCCCCAAAAGGAACACGCGCTTTGCGGATTGCGTTTTGCTGGCTGCATAAGTACAAAGGGTCACCGAAGTACCATCCGCACCATAGTATATACCATTCGTCACTCCCGCCGGACGTGCTTTTTCGGTCGGAGTCACTCCTGTTACTGTATTCCAGTTGGCTGCATACGTGCTCAGGGCAAGTATACAAAGGCCTACCAGACTAAAGAACAACTTGCGCATAAAGTTTTTACGATTTGATAGTTATAAATTTAGAGTTGACGACCCGTTGCATCAAAGATCTTATCGCCACGAACGATACGCAGTTGGCCATCAATAATCACTTTGCGTGCTTTTGCGTTTACCGTGGTATGCTCGACTCCTTGCGTACCATAATGATAAGCGTCATAGGTGGCTTTGTCTACGCGCTCAAGTTGGATTTGCCCTTTGCAAGCAGCATTGCGGATGATGATATAGTTCACGCCCTCAGGAATAGCCCATTTCTCGCAAGGACTCCATCCGTTCGCCCAGTCCATCGTAACCGACTCGTTGGCGATCGTCGTCGCTGTCTTGGAATAATAGAAGTTACCCAGGTGATCTTTGAGAGCAATATAACTTCCCATCTGGCAGTCGATGGTCAACTTGCCGTCCACAAACAGATAGTTGTCTTCATAGACGTCATAGGCCGTCTCACCATGATCGGCACCGTTGATCCAACCGATAGCGTAGTAGTTAACGTCATCATCGCCTCCACCTTGCTGACCGCCGCTGATGTCTATACCTGTACCACAATTGGAACCCGGACCGATATAGAGCTCGTCCTGCTCATATTTTAACTTGATATAGAAATCATAACAGCCACTTACCGTTGCGTCATAATGATCGCCATTGCGGGTGAACCCGGCTACAGAAGCCTGATTCAGATCCACTGCCCACACAGCTTTGTTTTCTGTATCGCAGAGTTGCAACCGATCACCGCTGCTTACCTGCACATGCGCCAAATACTGTTGAAAACCTTCAAACTCACCGGCAGGTTCACCGGCAAAATAAGTGGTTCCGTTCACTAAAATTCCATAACTTGCAGCCGACATACTCAAAGTCATCAACATGGCTGCAAAAAAAGCATATAGTTTTTTCATGTTTTATTTTGTATTAAATTGTAAAACTTAATTTATTTCACTTTCCTACCAAAAGCATCAAACACCTGCTCACCCACCTTAATCAACAGTTGACCATTCTGGATGAATTTCTCCCCTCTTCCGTTAAGGGAGGAGTGGGAAGTAGGATTCTCAATGCCTTGTGTACGGTCAGTACGCTCTGTGTTCTTGTCACCGCGCGTACCATCCGACTTATAATATACTCCGTAGTTGGTTCCCTTCACTGCCAGAGTGTAACCCGATGGCGTGGAGTTATACCCTGAGTTAGGACCCAGCAGCAAGCGAATCGAACCGTTTGTTCCGTTGATAGTAGCCTTATAATAACCATTTCCAGCCGCCTCTTCGGTCACACTGCTCTCGCTGTGTACACCTGCTTTATAACGGGCATTTATCATCTTCTTGATTTGGTCTTTGAAAGTTACCCAGTGCGGCCAGAAGACACACGGCACACCCGGCATGGACAGCATATAGGCATTGCACTGCAGCACTTTGTCCTTACAAATCGTCATCGAGTTGCCATTGCCGCAGAACTCATTGTCATTGCGTTGGAAGCCATCATGACTATCAATAAACGTCACCGCATAGCGTGCTTTACCTGCACCCGGAAGACCTGCACCTTGCAGTTTCTGATAGTTGTCAGCAGCTATACCGTCATTGAACGCCGTATATTTGGTAGCAAAATCAAATGTAGCGGTATTCCAACCGGCATCTGACAAACGAGCCTGCAAAGTATTCACATTACCATCCCAATACTCCATCACGCTGAAATAAGCCTCGGCCGCCCGGTTATACTCATTGATATGACTATTGTGATATCCCTTGCAGTAGTCATACCGGAAACCATCTACTTTGACATCATGACGCATCCACTTAAGATAGGCCTTAAACATGTTGCGCACATTAGCATTCGTATGATCCCAATCGCGCGAAGCTGCATAATTCGCCTCATCTCCGTAACCGTCATCTGCTGCGCCCGTAGCATAACCACGACATGCCGTCGTAGGAGCTGAAGTATTCATCTCGTCCGTGCTACATATATACGACCCGTCAGGTGTAAACGAACCATAGGTTCCGAAGTTATAGGACTTAAAATCACACCAGCCCTCTTGCGCATCCGCATGATTAATCACGATATCCGCTACCACGCGGGCTCCGTTCCTATGTAAGATCTCGACCAGTTCTACCAGTTTGGTCTTCGTTCCGCGGTCGCTATCCAGTTTACCATAGTTGGTCGGGTGATATCCGGTACCGCTACCGGCTGACATAGGCGGTAACCAAACCATATCAAACCATTGTCCCATCTCTTCTGCACTCGATCCGCTATTGCCGTTGACCAGGTCAACCCATTTGGTACGACCGTATTTGGTCGTCGCCTGCGCTCCGTCATAACTATCCCAATAGAATGCCTGAAGCATCACATCAGGACAGTTCGCCGGAACCGAACCATTATAACCGGGCTGAGGCTGTTCTCCTTTAGATATATCCACTCCTTCCCCGCAGTTCGAACCCGGACCGATATAAAGCTGGTCCTGCTCGTACTTTAGTTTGATGTAAAAATCATAGCACCCGCTGACCGTTGCGTCATAATGATCGCCATTGCGTGCGAATCCGGCTACAGAAGCCTGATTCAAATCCACTGCCCATGCGGCTTTGTTATCCGCGTCATACAACTGTACTTTATCGCCGTTAGCGATCTGGACATGAGATAAATACTGCTCAAAACCCTCACCATATGGATCAGGACCTTCATACGAAGCAGCGAAATACATCTTCCCGTTCACCAAAATGCCATAACTTGCTGCCCATCCCATCGCGCAGCACAACATGGCCATTACAATCAATCCTGTTTTTTTCATCGTATTGTTATTTTATTTGTTGTCCCATGATATCATACACTTGTTCCCCGCAGCGGATATAGAGCTGACCATTCTTGATGAATTTATCTCCGCTTCCCTTCAGAGAGGAGTTGGAGGCAGGCTGTTCTATCCCCATCGGATTCGGTTTCTGCTTTGTACTATTCACCCAAATCTCAAAACTCTCATTATGCCCGTCTTTCGTACTGTAATTACTTGCTGCCAACTGATAGTCAGCGCCAAAACCTTGCCCGGTCGCTTTATCGCCCAAACAGAGAATCAACCATCCGTACTTACCGACTACTGTTGCCTGATAGCCCGTTGCCGTCGAGTATTCATCTTTCACTTCGCTTTCGCTATGCACGCCTGCCCATTTGCGGGCAACGATCATCGGTTTGAGGTCCTCTTTGTATTTCTGCCAGTGCGGATAGAACACACACGGCACACCTGGCATGGACAGCAGAAAAGCATTTGCTTGCATCAAACGACCCTTCAGCGCCGGTGTCATCGAATTACCGCGTCCGCCGAACTCGTTCTCGTTATCCGAACGAAGGAACCAGTCGTGGCTCTCGATGAATGTCACGGAGTGTTTGCCATCGCCGCGACTCATGATACAATCGCCTCTACCACGACTGTAATCCCAGCCGGCAAAGGAATTGAACACATGCCATTTGAGATCGAAATCCAAACCCATCAGATCACCGTTGGCTTCGTTGATGCGCC
>JAGCFY010000107.1 GCA_017649845.1 Paludibacteraceae bacterium | reverse complement strand
TTGTGCATTGTGCATTGTGCATTCCTCTATGGCTTCCGCCATGGTGTTTCCTATCGCCCCGATGGTGAGTACGGCGATGTCCTTTCCTTCGCGCAACTTGACGCCCTTGCCGTATTCGATTATGCATTGTGCATTGTGCATTGTGCATTGATTCATCGGCGTTCTGCCGCGTGGATAACGGATGGCTATGGGTCCGTCGAGTGTCTCCGCGAGGGTCAGCATCTGACGTAGGTCCTCCGCTGTCCGCGGAGCGCAGATCTGCATATTCGGTATAGGCCGCAGGTACGTCAGATCGAGCAGACCATGGTGGGTCGCGCCGTCGTTGCCTACGATACCGGCGCGGTCGATGCAGAAGACGACATGCAGGTTCTGCAACGCCACGTCATGCACGATATTATCATACGCCCGCTGGAGGAAAGTAGAGTAGATATTGCAATACGGCAACATCCCCGCTTTCGCCAGACCGGCGCTGAAGGTGACCGCGTGCCCTTCGGCGATTCCGACATCGAAGACGCGGTCCGGCAACTCTTTCTGCATGATCGTCATAGAGCATCCGCTCGGCATGGCAGGCGTAATGCCGACGATCTTCTCATTCTTTTTCGCCAGCTCCAGCAAGGTCTCGCCGAAAACCTCCTGCCATAGAGGAGTGGCGCTTTGTCCTGAATCCTGATTCCTGACTCCTGACTCAACGTTAAACTCTCCCGGAGCGTGCCATACCGTCTGGTCGTTCTCCGCGGGAGCGTAGCCTTTGCCTTTCTTGGTAACGATATGCAGCACTTTCGGTCCGCGGTGGTTTTTGATCTCGCTCAGAATGCGCACCAGCCCCACTACGTCATGTCCGTCGGTAGGACCGAAATAGCGGATGTTGAGACCCGTGAAGATATTACTGCTTTGCTTGGAGAGGACGGCTTTGAGGCTGTTGTTCCGGCGTAGCATAGCCCGCCTTTTGCGTTCATCGACCAGATGCAGTTTTGCCGCCAACTGATACAGCCGCCAGCGCCATTTGTTATACGCTGCGCTGGTGGTCATATCCACTAAATATTGGGTAATACCGCCTTTGAGCGGGTCGATCGCCATATGGTTGTCGTTCAGGACGATAAGCAGGTTGTTCTTATCCATCGAGGTGTTGTTCAGTCCCTCGAAGGCCAAACCGCCGGTCATCGCTCCGTCCCCGATGATCGCTACGACGTTTCTCGTAGGATCCGCGATATCGAGGCCTAAAGCCGCGGAGATCGAGTTGCTCGCATGTCCTGCGATAAACGCGTCGTATTCGCTCTCGGCAGGATTGGTAAAAGGCGACAGACCTTTGAACTGCCGGTTGGTGGGGAAGCGGTCTCTACGACCCGTCAGAATCTTATGCGCATAGGCCTGGTGACCCACATCCCAGACTAACTTGTCCTTCGGCGTATCAAAGACATAATGCAGCGCGACGGTTAGTTCGATAGCACCGAGTGACGAGCCCAGATGACCCGGATTCTTACTGAGCACCTCGATAATATAGTCGCGCAACTCAGCACAAACAGCAGGCAGTTCATCCAGCGGTATTTTCTTCAAATCCGCCGGCGAATCGATCTTGTTTATGTATCGATATTCCATCAGTTTTCCTCAATCGTTTATGCGGGCGCATACTCACGCAAACGATAATCGGCTGCAAAATTACGAAAATATTTTGATATATGCAAATAAATTTGCTTTATTTAGAAACTTTGGATGTTCATCACGGCGCGGAAGAACGCCTCGTTATCAAGGTCGGAACGATTCCGGACGCGCGTCTTGTAGGTATAGACGGTGTTGATCGAATAATCTAACACTTTGCTGATCTGGTCATTGTCGTTGATACCGAGACGAATGAGCGCAAAAATGCGCAGTTCCGTGGAGAGAAGCTCGTTTTTCTTTACCGTCAACTCCTCCCCCTCACGCAAGAGGGCATTGAAATCACGGATGAAATTCGGGAAGATATGCAGGAAAGATTGGTCGAACTGTTTATAAAAGTCCTTTCTGCAGCTATGAGCATCGATATAATTAGGAATGACCGCCAGTTCGTCCGTACGTTTCTCTTGTGCTTTGCGCCGAACGAAACGTTCATAACGTTCCAGTTTCGTCAGCAGGTCTGACATACTGCAACATGATGTACCGATATACTCCTCTTTGATGCGGTTTGTTTCCAGCAGTTTGTCGTTCATCGTCTGGATCGTGCTTTGAGCTTTGCGGATGGCGCGCATGCGGTTGGCGAGGATGACAAGTGTGATGATCAGTGACGCCAGAAGAATATACAGCATTGAGGATTGAAATGCAATAAAGTGATTCGTATGTTTGAGTGTCTCCACCTGCTCTTCCTCTATGATAGGCATGATACGTCCTACGGATAGTTGACGGTGACGGGCGTTGTAGTACTCCGCATCATCCATCGCTTGACGGATGTAGGAAGCCGCACGCTGAAGGTCACCGCTCTGGTACAGTCTTTGGGCAACGAGAGCAAGGGCGGTGGTCTCCTTCGTCGAACTCCTTAAATCGCTGATCGCCGCCTGAATGAGGTACGAATCAGCTATCTCTGTCTCGTTCTGCAATGTATAGGCATGCGCTATGCTTGAGTATGCGATGGCCTTCTCATGCTCCGTGATAGTGCTGCACGACAGTGCCGTCTTGAACTGCTCGATTGCCCGACCATAGTCACGCATCTTCAATTTATACAACGCTGAGGTGCTCCAATACAGAACCGTGTCAGATGGTTCTATCAGAGCCAATGCCTTCTCGCTCAATGCGTTGCCCTCCGTCGTGTAGATATAACTGAGATCACCTTGTACATAATCCGCCATGTCGTACTTCAGACGGGCGAAATGAGTGTAATAGTAGATCTTCTCTTCTTTGCTCAATCTCGATGGATCGATGTGGCTGAAGACACCTACCGACTCGTGAAAGAGACCGGAACTAAGGTAGATGAACGCACGTTTAAGTTCCGCTTGAGCTTGATAGTCCGGGTGACCTAACAGGCTTGCTTCATCGATGATCTTGTTCACTATATTGAAGGCGGTGTCGTAATTGAAAGACTGATATTCTTCGAATAGAAGCACATATTTCTCGTATGTGCTCAAACCCTTGTCCTGACGGATTTGCTCTATACGATGGTGCTTCTGACGGTCATACGCTGCCTTCTTTTGCAGTTCCTGGTCCAACTGGGCTATCTCACCCGGTTGCATCGCGTAAACCATGGGGCACAGTACGCATAATGCCTGTAAAAATAAATGACGGTACGACATAGTGTTTTTTTATTGTATCAGTCTTCCAATAGAATCATAGGTGTGTCCGTTCACGGAGATATAGAGTTTCCCTTCGCGAAAAAACTTATGCGTCTCCTCCCGGTCGGTAGCCGGCGTCAGTGTCTGCTCCGTAGGAGTTTGACAATCTGCGGCTTGTGTCCAGGAGAGAGTCGAAGGAACCGTGTTCATCTCGCGCTGCACATTGGTAAAGCTGAGGTTGCAATAGGACATGGTCCCGTTTGCCGCTGCGAAATAGATACCGTTGTAACCCGCCTTGTTCACCGCGATGTTCTTGAGCGAGATATTACTGAGAGGTTTACCGCTCGCTGCCTTGATGAAGATGGCATGACACCGCGAGTCGTTGATCTCAAAATTGTTGAAATGGATGTTATAGATGGGGTATTTCCCTGTCGAACCGATATTCAACGCACCTTGCATGCCGCCCCAGAAATCGCCTCTGTTGCCCCGGGTGCCATTGATACATCCCGCGTGACGGATCGTGATATCATAGAGACTGAACGACCCCTCCTGACTGAAACCGTTTCCGTCGAAATCGGAGTTGATGCGAACACCCGATTCGAGCGCGTCGGCTATGAATAGGTGGTGGGCGGTGTGGTTCTTACCTCCGAAGAAACCCAACGAACTGGCACGCCAGTTGTTTTCCGCCGTGCAGTAAGCATACGTGACGTTGGAGCAGAGTTTGCCCGAACTCCACGACGCCATGTCGTCATCGCCGTTATTGCGGAAAGAGCAGTATCGGATGGTATGACCGTTACTGCCATGAGAGCAGTTCACGCCGTCTGCGTAGTTGTTGCGGAAACGGCAGTGCTCGATGAGGAGGTTGTTGCTCCCTTTGCTGGAGTAATCCGATACCCACACACCGCACTCGAAATGCTCCACCCAACAGTTGCGGATCACCGAGTTGGAACCGAAACAGTTTTGGAATCCTTTGCCGACTTGGTTGGAACTGTTATTGTTGTAGTAACGCCGGTTATTGACGGTGTTCAGATAGAGGCCCTCGATGCGCAGGTTGTTGCTTGTGCCTTCTATACCACGATAGGAGAAGGTGGTCTGGTTGTCGCTTGCGGCATCGAAGTATATCTCCGTGTACCACATCCCCGCGCCGATAAGCTGCGTGTTGTCGCCGTTGGTCAGATATAGACGACGGTGGCTCACCCAACGACCTTCGGGGAAATAGATAATCTTTCCCGGGTTGGCGGTAATGAAATCACGTATGTCACTTACTCCGTCATACTGGATCTTGTCGCCTGCCAAACTCTCAAACCTCACTCTCTCCGGCACCGGCTCTAACTCTACGAAATCGATGGTGTAAGGCGTGTCGTTGTTGTCCGTCTTTACTATCTTGAGGTATTCGCCCGAGGCTATCGGACGGGATAAACGGATATGCGTCTCGTCAAAACGCATACGTACTACATTTCCTCCTCCCGGTGTGGCGGGAGTGTTGGTGGGGTAGGTGCCGCCGTTCACCGTGTACTGCCATGCCCAATAACTGTTCAGCGTCAGTGTTCCTACTTTGTCGTTGCCGGCGTAGATGTCGATATCGCCTGTCGTACCTGTTCCCGAGGCGTTATCCGGGAGCGAGAAGCGAATCGTCAGACCGTCGCCCGCTTGGTTCACTTTCCATCGAACATGACTGTTCGGGTTGATGAGTTGCACCGCTTGCTGATGGGATGCTTCGGATTGCAGGTCCGCTTGATCATCCGAGGCGGCAAGGAAAGTACCGTTTGTCTCACAGAAGTTCGGTTCCGCTTCGTAACGCTCGTATGGGCGGTTGTAATAACCTCTCTGCTGCGCATCGGTAGCAAACGTATATACATGCGAACCTTCTATAACCGGTGTCGGATCAGGACCGGGACCCGGCGTCGGGGAGGAATTATAACAAGGTTCAGTAATAACGCAAGGAGCTGCATATCCTTTCTGGTTAATCCATGTATAGATGTTTCCGGCATAGTCGTTGGAATAGAATGCAGGGCAAGTGTGCGTGCCTGTGTAAGCCGCAGTGCGGAAGAAACAATCGCTTTCGCCCGTGACGTTATCGCTCGGGTTGATCCACCATCCTTCGGGATTGGTACAGAATCCAAAGATATTACTATATATAGCGGTTTTTGCGCCCAAAGCCGGCGTGGACCAATTAGTAGCGAGCTGAGCGATATTGATGGTCTTGCCGTATATGTTTCCGGTGATATGGAATAGGCGGTCGCCATCGCGTGCGATATTCCGTGCGCCATCACTCGTCAGTGAGAAATTGGTGCAGATGCCACGGTTATTGTTCTCCGCCAGCCAACTAACCCAACTCGTGCCGGTAATATCTACTGCAAAGGTAAAGGTCTCATCTGCTTCAAAGTTATTGCTTGAGGCAAACCTATTTGTGGAGCAATCCCATTTGACAATGTAACATCCATCCGGCCCAATGGGGTTGTTAAGTGTCTGAGCAGCATGAATACTTGCGCAGAGAAAATAAGCAAGAACAAGGAATAAATGTCTCTTCATTGATAGTATTTGGTTTAAAAACGCTGCAAAGTTACAATAAGTTTTTGATTCTACCAAATCTGACCTCGAAAAATCAAGTAAAAACGGGTACTTTTTGATGATAAAATATCTTGATAAATTTCGAGTATTCAAAATGACTTATTATAATTATATAATAACATAAATATCTATAGTAATAAAACTCTATATTTTTATTGTACTATTTTCGTATGTGCGTGAAATGTAGTAATTTTGTGCTGAAAAATTCTGGAAGAAGAGGCACGAGGCCTTTTATTAAATAAAAAAGTTTAACTAAATTTTTTGAATCATGAAAAAGATTTTTACATTAGTTGCTATTGCAGCAATGGCAATGGTTGCAAACGCACAGGCAAGTTATGACCTGAACAACCCTATCGGTCTAGACGGTCGTTACATTGTTAAATGGGATTGCGCACGAGGCCAATTCGCTGAGTCCAACAATTTCGAGCCGGGTGAGACTTTCACTTTTGCAGTAGACATCACCGGTACCGGATGGGTAGATCAGATTCAGGCCGGCGGACCGAATGGTTCCACCCGCGCAATGGCTGCCAACATCTGGACGAACTATGGTCCGAAGAAAGATGCTACCAACCGTCTCAAACGCATTCAAGGTAATATCTATGGAGCTACCTATAATTTCCAGCAAATGCTTGAGGAAAATGATCCGAGTTTGGCAGGCAAAATTGCAGCATTAGACACTATCGTTTATACTTGGTGCCAGCTCTTCATTTTTGCATATACCGCTGATAATAACGGTGTAGAGTGGTACGTTGACGCTCAGCAGGTACAGGCTCCGGGATCTGATTGCTTCTTCACTACTATTCCTTCGACTGGCAAGTCTGATCCTGTCTTCTATACCGATGATTACGATGAAGGTATGTACGGCATTAGCGAGAAGGGCTACGCTGCTCCTTGTGTACAAATTGCATCCGGCGTAGAGAACACCGAGGTAAAGGCAAAGAGCACTAAGTTCATCGAGAACGGCCAACTCTATATCATCTCCAATGGCGTTAAATATAACGCTCTTGGCGCTGAGGTAAAGTAATCTGTTTATGGTAAGTCGGAGCGGCTATGTACCGCTCCGGCTTCTTTCTTTTCTTCCCTCTTTCAGTTAATTATCATGAGAAACCACTTACAAAGAGTCCTTGTACTAAGTATAGGTCTCGTTCTTTCATTAACAATGTTCGCCAAGTCCATCTCGGGTACCGTCCGTGATGCGAAAGGAGAAACGATAGTTGGTGCGAGTGTGTTGGTGCAAAACACGACGACAGGCACCGTAACGGACTTGGATGGTCAGTATCAGTTAGAAGTTGATGCGGGTAAGAAGATTGTTATTTCCTATGTCGGTTATAAGACTCAGACGATAAGCGTGACGGACAATCGCGCGGTGTACGACGTAACTCTGGAGGAGGACAGCGAGGTGTTAGAAGACGTCGTGGTAGTGGGGTATGGCACACAGAAGCGTTCCGACGTGACGGGTGCTATCTCCTCTGTTAGTGCCAAGGACATTGAGTCGTTCTCGACCAAGTCCATTGCCGAGTCGCTGCAAGGTTTGGCCGCAGGTGTGAGTGTAACGAAAGGAAGTGGTGCTCCGGGAGAAGGCGCGGAGATTCTCATTCGCGGCGCAGGAAACCTGAGCGGAATGAGCCCCTTGTATGTGGTGGATGGAGTTGCGCAAGAGGCAGGATTTACCTTTAATATGCGCGACGTGGAATCCATAGAGATTCTGAAAGATGCCGGTTCAGCAGCTATTTACGGAAGCCGTTCTGCCGGCGGTGTGATCTTGATCACTACCAAACATGGTCATCAACAAAAGACCCATATAAACCTTAATATACGCGCGGGATGGCGCAAAACCTTAAACCGCTTTGACCTTCTGGGAACGGAGGACTGGATTCGTGCACGCGATGCATGGGGGACGGGTTCTACCTTGACAACCATGGGCGTCAGTTCGATCAGCGAGTTGCCCAACACGAACTGGATGGACGTGATGTACGGTACAGGTATTGAGCAAGAGTACAACGCGAACATCACCCATAGCGGTGAAAAGACGAATTTGTTTATGTCTGTCGGTTATCTGGACGAGAAGGGTACGTACTTGGGAACGAGTGCGCGGCGTTTCTCTTTCCGTACGAACTTAGACCATAAAGTCGGCAAGCATGTGACCATCGGAGAGTCCATTTATGGAACATGGTCCAAGACCGACCCTGCTGCTAATTCATCGGTGTACTATCACACTATACCATTCCGCACCGTACCGGTAGCGGAGGTGTTTGACGAGGACGGTCAGTATGCCAAGACGCCAACGTCGGTTGGCTCCGGTCCGAACTTTGCAGGTCTGGAGAATGCCTTCAAGACCTATCACAACGACAATTATTCATTGAATGCTCGTGCCTATCTGGATGTGAAATTCATCGAAGGATTGGTATGGCACACCAACGGTTCCGCTTCCCTCTCTGCCTATTCGAGCAATCAGTTCCAAGAATATAAGGACTTTGGTCCTGTGCAAGTAGGTGTGCCCGGCGGAATACTTTTCTCCAGTTCGGGAACAGTACTGAACCTGATGTTTAACTCTACCTTATCTTACGACCATACTTGGGGAGACCACCACTTTAAGGCGATGGTCGGAACCGAGTGGTGGCGTCTCGACGGCTACGGTATAGCCACGGAGGCGTATAACTACACTGTCAGTCCTGCCTCATCTATAGCGTTGGCATCGGAGGGCAACACCAAGAAAGCGAGTGACACCACCCCTCAGGAACGCAGAGGGTCTGCGTTTGCACGTTTGAACTACGAATACGGCGGCCGATATATGTTGGCGGTTAACTTCCGTGCGGATGCTTCGGACCGCTTTGTAAAAAAGAACCGTTGGGGATTCTTCCCTTCAGTCAATGTAGGTTGGCGTATCTCGGAAGAACCGTGGGTTAAACCCGCTACAGAGGATTGGATGAGTAACATGAAGATTCGTGCTTCGTGGGGTATGCTTGGAAATGATAATGTGGCGCAATACATGTACGAGAGTACATATGCACTTACAGGCGTCAGCCATAGTTTTACCAACTCAGCTATCCGCTCTACAGGTGCTTGGTTAGCGGTCTTGGGCAATGAGAACCTCCGATGGGAGCAGGTAAACCAATGGGATATAGGATTAGATCTCGGATTCTTCAATAACCGCTTGACGGTGACTTACGACTACTATAACCGTCAAACGAGAGACATGATCTACCGCGGTAGTCTGCCTTTGTCTTCGGGTATGAGTTATTATTTTGCTTCAGACGACCCTGGAAACACGGTACCTATCTATCTGAATGCGGGTCTGGTCGAGAACCAGGGACATGAGATCGCGATCGGTTGGAAGGAGAAACGCGGGGAGTTTGAATACGGCATCCAATGGAATGCCTCCTTTAATCAAAATATGGTCAAGCAAGTGGGCGACGCCCCAGGGGCCGAACCTATCGATGCCGGTGTGGATAACTCTTGGACGCTCCTTGCACGCACGCAAGACGGCCAGCCCATGGGACTGTTCTACGGCTATAAGTGCTTAGGTATCTTCCAGAACCAAGCCCAAGTGGATGAGTATAACCAGCATGCATTGCTCAATTGGCGTGCCCAGCATCCGGATCACCCTTACGGATATGCCGCAAATGGTCAGCCTCTGAACGCAGACGGCAAAGAGATGGGTATCTATTGGCAGAAAGAGAACACGGGTGTGGGTGACTTGATCTTCGACGATAACGGACAAGGCCGTGTTACGGAGAAAAGCAAGCAGACAATCGGTAACCCATGGCCGAAGATGGAGATGGGTTTGACGCTCTCTTTCGCATGGAAGGGGATTGATTTGTCTGCCGTCTTCTCCGGTGCGTTTGCCTTTGATATCATGAACCTGATGAAGCCTTATACGAATATGTTCTCTTCGGACAATACCACGGCGAATATTTTCAACACCTCTTGCTTCGGTAAGGATAATACCACAGTAACGGCTGATCCGCGTGTGGGATATATCGATAATAATAACTCCATGATCGGCGACGGTGCTGCCAATAAGAACTACTCAAGCGTTTCCAGTTATTTGATAGAAGATGGCAGTTACCTCAAACTGAAGAACTTGAGTGTGGGTTATACCTTCCCCGCGAAATGGACCCGTAAGGCAAAAATTGAGAAACTTCGCCTGTATTTCTCTACCCAGAACGTTTTCACTATCTCCCGGTACTCGGGCAACGACCCGGAGATTGGGCGGTACAACGGTTCGCAGCTATTATGGAACGTGGATACGCAGTATCGGTATCTGCCGAATAGGCTCTTCTCATTCGGATTGGATGTGATGTTTTAGGTGTATGTGATAACAGATTTTTGGAAAGGAAGATTTTATGAAAAAAGTAGCTTCTGTTTTTATGATTGCTTGCGCATTGGTGGCGTGCGAGAACTTCTTTGAGATCAATAATCCGCAGACTTTGTCGCAAAACAATTTTCCCGCTTCGCTCCAGCAGGTCGATCAGTTCGTCACTGCTGCGTATGCGCAGGATCATGCCTTCGGTTTATATGCCTTCTATTGGTTCCCTATGGGCGTTTGGCTCTATGACCACACAACCGACCTCTACGGATCATACGACGAGAGGGCTTTTAGTCAGGATAATTATTCTACACCCGACTCCCGATATCTGACTACTACATACACCGACATATGCAAATGGGCCAATCTCGCTACACAGGCGCTGGAGGGCATTGAGGCTTTCCGCCCCAAGGCAACTGCGGACGAGGCCAAGCAGCTCGACTATATGCGCGGACAATGCCTCTTCAACAGAGCGTTGGCCTATTGGCATGGACAGATTTTCTTTGAGATCAACCCCGACGGGCTCGGCATGCCCGTTATCGATAAGATCCTCAGCGACGCCGAAGCGGTCAAACGGGGACGGAGCTCTGTTAGAGACTGCTGGCAGTTCATCATTGACGACCTTACGGAGGCTTGCGCATTGCTCACGGACTATCGCGCTGCTGTCAACGGGGCAGGAGAGGCGCGAGCCGACTATTGGGCGGCTATGGGGCTGCTCGCCAAGGTCTATATGCAGTCTCTCTATATCTTCCCGGAAAACAAGGATGCTGCGAAAAATGTCATGAAGGAGATTATCGAGACTTCCGGGAAAACACTCGTTCCATATGACGTCTATGCCGATATGTTCTACGGCAATGAGGCCAATGAGCATAACTCCGAGTCGCTATATGAAATAACCATGACTACCGACTATACGCAGGACGGACCCTGGGCCGGATACACTACCGGGTCCGGAATGCCTACCGTCTATGCGCCCTGGTATGTCAATATCAACGTACGGTTCCGCCCCGGCAGAGAGGATGTCACCGACCCATATACCTTGGAGGACGATATCATCATCTCCAATAAGAGCTCGCAGTGGGGAAATAACTTCGTACATGACAAGAATATCGCACGCTTTGGCTTCTGGGGATTCCATGGCGATACCGTCCCCAGATGGACCTTTAATCCCGATTACGACAAGGATGCACCCCGATCGCAAAACAATTTCCCCTATATGTTGCATGATCTCACTTATCTGTCCGAAGCGAAGGCTCTCAAGGCGGACAAGAACAAAATCGACCCGCGGCTCATGATCTGTGCGGGGCAACCCTATGTGGACGACTATATCGGTTCTGCAGGAGAGACAACATGGTACGACCGATCATCCGAGGTCAATAACCGACCGGACATCCTCGCATGGCAGCACCGCAAATACACGAACATACGAGGAATCGAAATGGGGTCTGCACCGTACGGCAAAAACGAATCCAGCGACTGCAATATCTACGTCATACGCCTCGCCGACATCTACCTCCTCTATGCGGAACTGCTCAAAGACGAAGATCCCGGTACCGCGCTCGAGTACGTCAACAGGGTGCATGCACGCGCTTATGGAGATGACCCCGCATATAACTACTCCTCGCTCAACGACCGCACCAAGGCGTATTTTGATACAGACCCTCTCGCCTATGATGTCATCCGATACGAGCGGTGGGCGGAGCTCTTCGCCGAAGGACAATGGTGGTTCGACATCCGGCGATACCGCATCGGATCCTCGGAGGCCGATTATTATCAATCAACAAGACACGGCGCTATCACTTGGAAGGGGGACTGCTCGTATGTACAACCTATCCCGCAGCTGGAGATTGAACGCAACGCGAATATGCGCCAATCTGATGGCTATTAACGAAAAACTACTGACGACCTATGTATAACTTTATTAATCGCACCCTGATTTGTCTGGCTTGCTTCGCGCTGGCCGCGTGCAGTACGCATAAAGTTTCTTCCCCGGACGGAACCCTTACTTTGGATTTCCAACTCCGTCAGGGCCGGCCGGCTTACTCGCTTGTTTGTAATGAAAAGGACATCCTCTTGCCCTCTCCGATGGGGCTGGTTCTGCTGGCGGGCGAAGACACACTACGCCACCTCAAGTGGTCCGTTCAGTCCGTAACCTTTGCTTCCGCTGACACAACATGGGAAACCGTCTGGGGAGAGGAACACTTCATCAGAGACAACCATAACGAGATGAAGGTGTGCCTCGCCGACGGGGAAATCCGTATGAACATCGTTTTCCGCCTCTTCAACGACGGCTTTGCCTTCCGATATGAGTTCCCCGAGCAGGACATGACCGACATCATCCTCCTCGATGAACTCACGGAATATATCTTCGCAGAAGAACCCCAAATATGGTCTATCCCTTGGCAAACAGAGTATTACGAAGGACTCTATACGAAAGCCTCTCTGCATGAGAAAGACACTATGTGCTCGCCTCTCACGCTTGAGATGCCGGATGGTATGTACGCTTTCCTCCACGAGGCAAACGTGACTGACTATCCATGCCAGAATCTCTACTCCCGGGCCGACAACTCCTTAGGAACATACTTGACTCCTTGGATGAGAGACGGTCGAGTCCTGGACCATAAAGCGTACCTTACCGTACCTTTCGTGACCCCCTGGCGATTCATGATCCTTACGAATACATTGCCCGAGCTCATGGCTTCGCGCATCATGCTTAACCTCAATGAACCATGCCGCATAGAAGACACCTCGTGGATCAAGCCGATGAAGTTTATCGGTATATGGTGGTCAATGCACATGAAAGAGTGGACGTGGAGCCAAGGCGCCCGTCACGGTGCCACTACGGAGAACATGCGCCGCTATCTCAAGTTCGCCGCCGAGAACGGCTTCGGCGGTGTCCTCGCCGAGGGCTGGAACACAGGCTGGGAGGGATACGAAGGAATCAACAATGACCGCTTCTCTTTCGTCACTCCGTATCCTGATTACGACATGGATGCACTCAGCGCATACGCCGGGGAACTGGGCGTGAATATCATCTGTCACCACGAGACCTCCGGGCGCGCAGACGAGTATGAAGCCGATCTGGATACGGCCTATCGGTTCATGCAGTTACATGGCATGCCTGCCGTCAAGACAGGCTATGTATCTCCGCTCATCCGTACCCGCGACGGTTATCAGTTCAACCGCTCGCAGGGTGTTGTACGCCACTACCGAAAGGTCATCGAGACGGCAGCCAAGTACCATATCTCCATCGATAACCACGAGCCGGCCATGCCTTCAGGCTTGCAGCGCACCTATCCGAACCTCATGACTCAGGAAGGTATCAGAGGACAAGAGTGGAATGCCTGGGCGCAAGACGGCGGTTCGCCTTGCTCGCATGTATGCACGCTGCCCTTCACGCGAATGATGGCGGGACCTGCGGACTATACACCCGGAGTCTTTGCTTTCGAGAACCCTATTATCCCCGGTACACGCGTACACTCCACACTATGTAACCAGTTAGCGCTCTTCGTCATCCTCTATAGTCCGCTGCAGATGGCATGCGACAAGATTGAGAACTATGAGAAGCATCCCGCAGAGTTTCAGTTTATCCGCGATGTGCCGTGTGACTGGAAGCAGTCCCGTCTGTTGGATGGCAAGATAGGGGAGTACGTCGTTATGGCGCGCCAGGACCGTCATTCGGAGGACTGGTTCATAGGCGCAGTGACGAACGAAGACGCACGCGGGATAACAATCCCTCTCTCCTTCCTCAGCGAAGGCGAATGGAAGGCGACCATCTATGCCGATGCTCCGGACGCAGACTGGCAAAACAACCCTTATGCCACAACAATCGCAACGCAGAATGTCAGCGCTTCAGACACGCTGAATATCCACCTCGCTACCGGAGGCGGATGTGCCATCCGCTTTGTAAAGCAATAGAGAAATCAGACGTTATCGTTCGATTACGCTCTGTTTATTACCGAGGATGTCATAGACGGCATCTTCGGTTTTTATATACAGGTGTCCCTGATGCAGGACGAGACGATTACTTTCCGCCGGATGTTGCGGTGCGCTGGGCGCAAATTGCTCAAACAGCTGCACGCAACTCGTGCGTACCCTTCCGTCCGCCATTGTGGCCTCTACGTAGTACAAATGCGGGTTGACGGTGTCCGTCAGCTGGTAGAACTGTTTCGTCGCCCCGTCAATGGCAATGCTGTCTGCGAACCATTGGTAACTGACGAACTGTCCGTCCTTATTGTCAACAAAGAGCACATCGTTCCATTTGCGATAGACAAAGTCCTGACACGGTGTGCAATCCTCCGTGAGAATACGGAAGGTGTCTGTGTCGATGAGTTTGCTGTCCTCAAGGGTAACCATCTGGAAGATGATATCGTCCAGCCCGAAGTCATTGCCGACGCCGTAATAGCTATTCAGATCCTCCACGCCTATCTCGATCGAATCGCTGGTCACGGGTGATGTCCAAAAGGTCTGGGAATAGTGCCAGAGGTTGTCTTTTCCCAGCGTGAGCGCTTCGCCCAAAGCCTCTTTTCTCATCGTTCCGTCCGGCATCTTATACCGGATGGTGAATTGCAGTTGTGCGGGGTGAGAGCGTTGAGAGGCTTCGTTGAGATCTGCTGCCCAATAGGAGAATACATAGAGCCCGTTTTCCCGAATCTGCAGTCCCGGGTTTTCGGGTGTGCCGGCTTTCCAGGCATAGCCGGATTGCGCCGCATCGAACATCGCGAAGAGGTTGCCGGAATGCGGGCTGACATTGGCATAGTCCCGCCATGTGTGCTTGGCATTATGGGAAAGCAGATAGACACCGGACTTACCCTGGTACTGAGGCTGGTCGTACAGATCGGTTCCATAGGGGTCGAAAGGCAGATATTCGTAGTCGGAGGTATAGCCGGTAGGGGCCTGATGATAGTCGGTGTAGTTCTCAAAATCACCGTTCGCCATCAGGTTATCGGTCGTGACGAAGGTCTTCGTACGCGCCTCGCATATATAGGTGGCCTCTCCGACGACGGTGGCGGTGATATCGATGCAGGGGGTCTGCGCACCGTTGCTCCATACATAAAAGAGTGTATCGTCTATTGCAGGAGAGCACAGTGTCAAGGTCGAGTCCAAACAAAGGCTCAAGATAGTCAAAAGAGTAAACATGGTTGCCGCTATTAGTCGTTAACAGGAATGATCTCTACGCGCCGGTTGAGCTCGCGTTGCGTCCGTGTCGTGCTTGTGCCTTGGTATTGAACGTCAGCGCTATAACCGTGTACGATGAGCTGCTTAGCAGGAACACCCAAAGCCTTGAGCAGGTTTGCAATCGTTTCAGCACGGCGGTTAGAGAGTATCTGGTTTGCACGTTGGTTACCTTCCTCGCTGGCATGGCCGTTGACATAAACTCGCTGAGCAGGGTTAGACTTGAGAATCTCCGCTACTTTCTGCAGGATGTCGGCGGGCTCGAGCTGCGGGTGCCTATAGTCATTGACATTGAACCAGATGACGGACTTCTCGAGCGTCTTCTTGAGACTGACAATCGTATCTACAGAAGCCACGACAAGCGTATCCGCATGATGCTTGGTAAAGTAAGTGGTGTCGAGGACGATAAGACAGCCGGAGCCGATGACAGGCTTAGGCGCTTTCTTCGCGGGACGGAAATGGAGACCGACTTTAATACCTACCGCCCACGGCCGTACGGCATTGGTGTAGGTGGAGTTGGCTATTCCTTGATATTCCGGCATAAAGGCGTGTTGCCGATAGTCGGAGAAGGCGGTTTGTTTCCATCCGAGTTCGTGTTGCCCGGACTGGATGTCATTGCAGACGACAGAACCATACACACCGGCAAAGAGATCCATTTGTTTGGTCAGCGGAATAATAGCACCGATATCCAGCTTGACACCTGCGGCAATCTGTTTGAGAGACAGTTTATGCGGCTCTTTCGAGAAAGCCTCTCCGATATTTTCCGTATAAAAATCGTGATGATTGAGACCATAGAGTTCGAGGTCCCATTGCGGGTATAATCCACGGTGCTCCACGGATCCGGAAACAAGGCGATAATTAGAGATTAAAGGCAGGCCCACAAATCCGCCCAAGGCGGCAAAAATGCCCACCTTGTCATTAAACCGGTGTTGGTATTGGGCGGTCAGAGGAATAGAGAGCATGTATGTACGTTGGTCTTCCTTCCAATCGTGCGTGACGGCGCGGTGATTATAGCTCTCTCCGTCGGAATCTGCTTGGCCATCCCATTGAAGAGTCGTGTTCAGTTTAGCACGAGAGCCGTAAGTGGAGAAATCAACACCTAATCCCAAACCCCATTCCGGAGTGAAAAAATAGGCATAACGTATGCTCACTTCGCCTCCCGCGTGACCTAAATTTCTGCCGTCTTTCAAGTTATAGCCTAATGAGGAATAAGCACCTCCTAAATAGAACTGCAGCGATGAACCCTTATCCGCCGGAACCTCTTCCGCAGAAATCTGTTTCTCCACTTGCGGGCGATCGATGCGCTCTTGCGTATGCAGAATCGAGTCGCGATAGTTGACAAGCAGGCGTTCTTCGCGATAGAGTAACGTCTGACCCCGGTCGGGTTGTTCCACTTGCGAGATAATTCGTTTTCCCACAGAAATAGTGTCAACAGGCACGGAGACAAAGAGGGAATCACTCTGCTGCAGGATGCGTTTGGTAATCACATAGGAGACACTTTTCTTACCCTTCTTGGTGATTGTATATTCGCAATCAAAGAGTTCGTTGAGCACTTCTTCCGGGCTGGCGTTATGGAAAGAGACTGTAACGCGGCGTGCGTTATTTACTTCCTTGCGTTTATAGCTGACACGTGTTCCGGTAACATCTTTTAAGTCTGCCAGTACTTCTTTGACCGTTTTGTTTTTGTATCGCTTGCTGAAAGTGTTTTTAGCTGCAAAGACAGAGGTAGGAACGAGCAAGAAGAGTGCCAGAGTGAAGATAGTGAATCGTTTCATAAGTATTAAAAGATCATGCATCGACAAGGATATGTTTTTCTATGAGGGAATACAAAGCGGATTCCCAGTTCCAATCCCGCTTGAACAGGATGAGATGTCGCGGAAATATTGTTTGTTGAGACAATACCGTTATATTCAGGCATGAAGGAGTGAATTTCCTCCATACCTCCTCGGTCGTTCCGGAACCCTAATTCAGCCTCTCCGGCCGTTACGGTGTTCATGAAACCATAATCGCCGTAGATATTCGCAAAAAAGAGTATATTCCGGCTGATTTCATAGGATACACCGAGTTTGAGGAATATCGAAACTTGGTCTTTGACTGAAACCGAATAGCCGCCACGAAATGCCGTCTCGCGGTAAAAACCGTGGTCCGGAACGTCGTATAAATTCAAATCCCATATACCATAGTCGCCCTGATGTTCCACATCAGCCTGGAACGCAGCGTTCTTGATGACAGGGATACCATACTTGGCTCCGGCTTCCAGATTGAGACTGAGTTCGTCCGTCAGCGGGTAGCTGAGGTAGAGCGTGAGCGGTATTTCCACCAGATAGACATCTTGCTTGTCGCGAAGCGAGTGTATAAGGGTGAGATGGTTATAGGTCTCTCCTTCTGTGTCCGTGACATCTTTCCACCGTGCCGTTCCGGAGAGGGAGGCATTAGCCCCGTAATGGGAGAAATTAGCTCCTACACCCAGACCGACATTCGGCGTGAAGAAGAGGGCATATCCCACATGAGCTTGCGCTCCCCAGCTGCCCTTATTGGCGCCCGTCACGTCTTCCTGTCGGGGCTGTACTTTATATCCCAAGGTACTCCATCCGCCGCCCACAGAGATCTCTATAGCAGAATGCATCTGTGCCGCGAGGGGTAGGGATAGCCCTATTAAGAGATATATGATTAGAATCCGGTTACGCATGCTCCTTGTCCATTATATGTTTTTTCTCCATAACGGATATACAATCCGCCGTGGTAGATATACTTGATCACTTGTGGCGTTTCTTGTCGTTTGCCACTCTCTACGCTGGCGGGGAAACCGTCAAAGAGGTTCGCGCAGGCTTTGGCAGTTGTTCCGTCCACCAATGTCATAACGCAGTGGTATATCTTGCCGTCGCCGCTGAGCACTACTCCGTCGGTATGGAGGAACTGGCGTGTCTCTCCTTCGAGTGCGGCGTCGTTACAGTACCATTGATAAGCGGTAAAACGGTGATCGCCATTATTGACGAAGAGCAGATCGTCCCACTTGCGGTAGATTACATCCTCGCACACCTCCGGCTCCACGCAGTCAGCCGCCGCCGTGACGGTGATTTTCTGCGTCTTGGAGCAATCGCCCATCCAATCGGAGTGCTGCGTTGTCTCGTCGGTGGCTGCGGCAAAAACTGTATATTCGCCCACGCCTACCTGCGCCCATGAGAGTGCAGCACCGCTGCCAGCCTGCGCCGATCCGCTGAGTTCGCTGTCGTCTTGATACAAAGTATATGTCCATCCTGCTTCACTGCCGGCTAACCGGATAGTAGCCGTCTCGCCTTTCTCCAAGCAGATAGAGGCCGCGGAGGCGGACAGTTGCTGATCTACAGGCCATATTTTCGGACAGGGTGACCGATAACCGTTGACAGATGTGAAATAATGGTTGTCGTACCATTGGTCACGCGGGTCGTCGTCTGCCGGCTTGATAACCGGATCGGACTTACCGGTGTACGGTGCGAAACGGAAGAGGTATTGATCATTATTGGAGACATAGGAACCTACTAACCATTCGCCTGTGAACTGGTTCTGCAAGGATCCTTCGTTGGACCACTGCCACCAGTTGCATGCTTTGGATGATCCGGCAGCACCGCATTTGGCACCTTTCGCGGTCTCTTGTCCGAAGAGCCGCGCGGCGATCTCGGTCTGCTCACCCATAGCCGGGGTGTAGGACACACCGTTCGTGTACGGGATCTGTGAGAAGTTAAACTCCGCACCGAAGATTGTATCGCGTATATGCCACAGTCGCGAAGCGTCCAAATGGAACTGTGAACCTTCGTCATTCTTGATCCGGAACCGGTCAAAAGCAATGGAACGTTCCAATGCAGGGTCGCTGGCAGGTTTCATAGCCCAGTCGCCGAGGGCGGTACCGGCCAAGTTGACGGCGAAGACAAAGGTCTCTCCCCATTCCATGGTGTTCTCCGCAGCCCATGTGTCATTGGCGCAATCCCAAAGTACGATATACGAGCAGTCTTCCGAAGTCTTAGGTTGCTTGGGCAGAATATAGTCCGTGTGGGTGGTGATATCCTGCGTGCAGTCGTACAAGCGCACGTGGTAGATTAAAGTGTCCCCTTTGAAACATCCTACATCTTCGAGTATTGCACGGATGTCACATTCTCCGGAAGCGGCGACGATAGTCACTTTGCCAGTGTTTGCATCTACTGTAGCCACTGCGGTGTTGGTGGACTCATAGGTGATGGCAGAGTTGATGGAGTGTATATCATCGGTGCGCTCGATAGCATAGGTATAGACACCGCCGGCTTTCACTTCTTTGACTGCATCGGGCACGGAGTCTTTCCATGCGATTTGGGTCTGGAATTGCGTGATAGGTACGGTGGTGGTGTAGCCCTTGTAATAGAATATAGGGCTGGCATCCTGACTCGCCATCTTACCGCATACCATGCGCGGAGACGGGATATTGGGATTTGAGAACAAGCCCGGAGCTTCCCAGTTACGTACATGCAGCATATAGGCGCCGTTGGTGAAGTTCGTGCCGGTAAAACCGCCTACATTGACCACCGCGGTCTTATTATTATAGGTATAAATAATCCATTTATACGCATCGGTTTGGGCGTTGGTAGCAGAGAGCAGTGCTTCTGCGTATTCCCAATCGCCGCCGGTATTGCCGGTCTGGCTGCCACGATAGACATAACGCATGGTTTGTACGTTCTGCAGGTAGAACACATCTTCGCCCTGACATTTCTCGCCGGTCTTGATGATATACCATTGGTCGTTGCCATCGTTATGCTCAATGTCGGCTTCGAGAACACCGTTGTTGTCTCTCAGATAGACGGATGCACCGCCATGAATCCAGTATTGGGGGAAGGTGGTGGAACCATTGTAGTTGTACCACTCAATCTTGCGGCTCTCGGCAGCTGTCTCGGTGCACTCGCTCGCGGTGACCGTCTGGGTTTCTTCGCAATCCATACCGCCGGTCTGAAGCGTTGCTTTAAGGGTAATGGCTCCTATGGCGTTACCGTTCAGCGTCACTTTGACGGTGGTCGTGTTGCCGGATGTGGTAGCTGTGCCGGCGGTGACGCCTGTACCGGTGACGGTGATGGTGGGTGCACCATCGTCATTGGTGCAACTCAGCATATACCATCCGCCCGGGTACATTAGTTTGCTCAGACCGGGTTCGCCGTCGATAGACCATGTGAAAGAATCACAGCCTTGCACTTTCACTTGATATGTCAGTTCGGCTCCTTCAAAGCAGCCTGCATCTTCGAGTTTGGCAGTGATTGTAGCGGTACCGCTGTTGCCGGCGGTCACTTGACCGGTAGTGGCATCTACAGACGCTATCGAGGGATCGGAGGATGAGTAGGTGATTACTTTGTTGACCGAGTGGGTGTTATCCGTACGTTTGGCGGTGAAGGTGGTATCCTGACCGGCTACCAGATTGACGATGGCGGTCGGTGCCGTACCGTTCCAACCGAGTGCGGTAGGGGGCAGTACCACTTTGGTGCCGGTCGTGGCAATCAGGTTATTGACCGAGGTGTGCATCTCGCCGCTGACGTCATAACCGACCATTTTGCCTACTTTCATATCCGGGGCGCACACGCGGATATCATATTGGTTATTATTGCCGCCGCAGTACATATAGTCATAATTACGGCAGTGCAGTACCAGCGCTTGTTGCCAGTTGCCTGTCCAATTGGACAGGTTCATGATGTATATCCGCTGCTGGTCGCCTTGATAGAATATCCACTTGTACTCATCGGTATTGCTTAGAGTTGGCGACGTGAGTGCTGCGGCATAATCCATATCCCCTCCATTGGTTGGTTGCACTGGTCCGTGGTAAAGATATCTGTTGGTGTTGAGGTTATAGAGATATACCACGTCTTTGCCTAAGACTTGCGGGTCGCCGGAAGGAAGAGCGAGCCAGCGGTCAGCGGTAGTGCTATTGACGGATGTGGACATCTGTACCACACCGTTATTATCAATGACGTAGCCTTTGTTGTCATCCCATTTGAAGACGTACGCCTGATCTTCGCCGCACTGGGAGATCAGTCCCGTCAGCAAGCCTGAGCACGCTGCGTATTGTGCTGTCTCCGCGGTGGGGAACTCAATCGTGAGGGGTGCAGTGGTAGCGTCGGCGTGTATGTAGAGCGTGTCGTGACCGAAATGGGCTTTGGCGTTGGCGGGTAACTGCTTCGCGGTCGGTGCGCCTGCGGTACTGGAGCAGCCGATGACATACCATCCGCCGGGATAGAAGGTCAGCGGTCCGCTGACCGGCGTACCATCTACCGTGATTGTATATTCCGGACAGGGCTTATAGACGATGACCTGCGCATGGGTGGTATATACGCCATCCGGACAGTTGGCGGTCGTGATGAAGCAGTAATAGGTATAATCCGTCTCTCCCTCATTGGTTGCCGGATGGCAGGTTTTGGTCTGTGCGCCTGTGCCGGTATAAGGCACAGCGGTCGTCTCGCCCGCAGCGGTCTGGTAGCGGTACCATTGGTAGGAAACGCCAGTCAAGTCACCACTTCGCTCTTCGGCGACCAAAGTGGTGTCTGTTCCTACCGGAACGGTCTGCGTGACGGGATCCAGAGGATAGAAGAACGGACAACATTGAGCGTCATTCACGTCGCAAGGAGCGGCGTAGCCGTTGCCCACTACGTAGTGGTCTTTATCGTAGAAGATATGGGTACCGGGCGTCATATCCTCCGTCCTGAACTGCGCACCGGTTTTGGTACCTGTGTAAGGCGCGAAGACGAAGAGAGGTTGGTCGTTTTGCGCGCACCACCAGTTTTCCTGATAGTCCCAAACACTTCCTTTCTTTTGGGTGGGTTCTATGGGATAGCAGCGGTCGCTGAACAAGGTCGCGGAGGCGAACATACGCGCATAAATCCTAACCTGTTCTCCGATAGCAGGGGTAGTATTCCACCCACCTCCATCTTTGGTCTCAAATTGGGCGAAGTTGTACATGGCGCCGTAGATATTATCCCGGATATGCCACAAACGCGCGCGATTATCCTTATACTCATTTCCGCCTTTCGAGCCTCTGAAGGTGTTCAGACTGACAATGGTATTCTCCACGGGATAGGTCACTCCGGCGTATGTTTGGGGATTGTTTACCCAATTCTCATACATGGTACCCGTCAGATCGATGGCAAGCACAAAAGTCTCGTCGTATTCCATATCATTGGACGCAGCCCATGTATCATTCTCGCAGTCCCATTTGACGATATAATACCCGTCCGGTCCGACAGGGTTGTTGAGGCGATAGTCCGCCCAACTATTGGCAGCGCACAAGAGCGCCAGTAATACAACAGTGCCGTATTTGAAAAGATTGTATCTCATAAACGATGAATTTATCGTGCCCTTGTGGCTAAGATTTAATAAAGATTCCTTTTGGGCGCTGAATTCGTACCATGCTCACCGGAGCCCGCCAGTGCCATCATATAATCTACGGATTGAATATCGATAGATTCGGTCACAGGTTTTAAATATGGTTTCATACTATTCATTATTATATAATCATTAAATTATTTCACGTTTGCGCCTTGTGCATTATATACTTTGCCGTTATGCAAGATATAGAGTATGCCGTTGTGCATGATTTTCGCACTTTGTACTTCGTCTCCTTGTATATTCTCTATCCCTGTCGGCATTTTGTGGCTCTCCACGAGAAGCAGTCCGTATTCGGTAGTGATGCCCTGTGAGAGGTCAAATGTATAGGCCTCGCTCAGTTCGCAAAGCGTCGTGCCGTTCTGCGTGAGGTAGAGGGTATAGTCTGCCGGGATATTCTTGCTTGTCAGGGTGTAATTGCCGGCAGCCGGTGCATAGAGCGAGATATCGTATTGCGCCTCGCCGTTGATGAGTTGTGCCTCGTGTACGCAGAGCGCACTATTGTATGCGTTCGTCCAAATCTGCGGCACATTGGCGCCACCGAGTGTTCCCGCTTTCGCTACATCCACGCCCGGCGTGTAAGCCTGCCCACCTGTCTCGCTGGCGGAGATGAACAACTGGTCGCTGAACGGTTGCCCATCGCTTGCAATCTGAATAGCGGTAGCCGGAGCGTCTGCATAGCGCTTGGGGGCTAACAGTTTGTCATGAGTAGCTTGGTTGAGCGTCATTGTTCCGGTCCCTTGTACCATGAAGGCGGTGCCGACCACGAACGAGTACTCCGATTTGTTAATAGTCAAGAAAGTCTTGTTGCCGCTCTGGTAAACCTGAATGTACTCAGCACTCACGCCTGCATTGGCATGGTGGAGCGTTCCGTTGCCTACGCCGTTCCAGTTCTGATGCTGTGCATCTCCGGCATAGGCGTTGAGCGTCACCGTCACATTATCGCCGGCAACGAGTGCGCCATCAGCGGTCTTCTGCATTCGCAGAGTGTTGTAGTTATGCTCGTCGTCCAGCGTGATGGAGTACAACTTGTTAGGCTGCATCACGCCGCTGAATTTCTTGTACGGATATTGTCCTTGACCTTGTTTTTCACCGAGGTACTCCATGATCGCGTAGTCAACACCGTTGGCGAAGTCATTCTTCATTACGCTGTTCTCAATACCTTTAATTCCGGAAGCGGCATTAACCGGGAACGGTACGGTAAAGTCGTACCAGCCGTACTGCACATGTCCGCTTGGATCTACGGTGTAGAGGAAATATGCGTTTCCGTTGACGGTAAGGTTAGCAGCATTGCGTACTTGTCCGGAAGCGGCAGGATTGCTGGTGTTACCGGCCTTCGCGCAGATAGTAAAGTCGTTTACCGTCAACCCGCTGCTGAGCGTCAAATCACCCGTCTGCTCCACCGTCAAGTTACCAATCGTGTGACCGTCGCCATTGATAGTGATGGCTTTGTCGATAACGGCGTCTTCGTTGTAGTTGCTCGTCAGGGTGAGTGTTCCATTTGCGGCTGTAGCGTCAATGAGTTCTTGTAGTGAAGCAGGAGCTGTCCAATCGGCTACTAACGTTATATTGCATGTTACTGGAGTAGAGAAATCATATTCACTGCTTTCGCCACTCAGTTTCCAATAGTTGAACGTAAATCCACCCGCTTTCGTCGGATCTCCCGGCTCGGTAGCAGCGAGCCCCTCATAGAGCGTCTGAGAGGCAACGGCTGTACCTCCATCAGAGTCGAACGTCACGGTGTATTTGGGCAGAATGTCCATGCGGATAACACCACCATCGAAGGTTATACGTACATCGGATTGTTCCGACAGACGGAAGCTGCAATTTCGCCACTCGTTATCCGTCTGAGCCAACTGACGATCGCCAATATTAGTATTCTGCATGTTCCATGTCAAACCGGTAGAAGGACTAGATGTATCTAACCAAAGAGCGTTGAAATTGTATGTTCCCACCACAGCCTGTTCATCACTACCGCGAGTAATCATGAAACTATGATTTGTGCTACCGGGCACATTACGGATGATGATTGACGCTCCGGAAGTTGTCTTTGTCATCACATTCGAGTGATCCCACGTGTTAGGATTATTACCCCAACCACTATCGGAGGTCTTCACACGCCAATCAACGGACTGGTCAAAACTATAGTCGGTAGCGTTGACAGACACCTTTCCGTCGAAAGTGATGGTCACACGTTTGGCTTCTGTGAGGGTAAATACAATATGGCCACCGCTCTCGGAGAGGCTGACAGGCGACGAGGCGTTAATCACTGCAGAGTAACTACCACCATTTATTTTCTGCCCCCAATCTCTGTCTTTGATAATCTCAATACGGTTCAGCCCTTTTGGAGCCGTATAGGAGACTGTGCTAACTCCATTAGTGTTAGTCATCAACTGGGCTTTGGCGTTATCCCAGTTGCTGCCAGCGTCATACATCCATAAGTCGCCTACAACATAGTAGTTCCCGCTTACGCCCCATTTTGCGTAGAGGTCCATGTCGCCGGTGACGGTGGTAGAACCTAAGGTAAACGGAGTGATCAGTTCAGAATCAGAGTACCAAGAAGCTGTACCTGCACCATACGAAGCGGCAATGGAGGAAATAGTACCACCATCTGCCACATTCATCGTAAAGTTCGCTTCTCCATTGTTCGGGTGTATCGTCACGGTGCGTGATACTGCGGGTGCAATCGCTGTCAACAGAATCTTTCCTCCGTCAAAAGACACCCTAATGTCCTTTCCAGCATCTCCTGCGTCAACAACCATCTTTACTTTTCTATCAGAAACTTCCTTAATCGGCCACTGTTTACTACCAAATTTAGCATCAGATGTCAAAGACGAAATCAAAGATGCAGTAGAGTTAGTCTGATCTACGTAGCATCCGCCAAACTTATTGAATCCCCAATACAACTCAGAAGCATTATTGTGAATGTAAAAATAGTATGTTCCCGCAGAAACACTTGTGAGAGTGATTGTGCCGTCTGAAGCCATAGCTGTGTTGGTGTTGGCGGCTAAACCACCGACAGCAGATTCGCTCTTGATATACCATCCTGTAGTAACAGGTGTGTAATCGGATAGAAGCACTTTTGCCTTGTTAGTTGAAGGGTTAAACGTAATATCCACTTGTTTTGGAGATGATGTTACGTTAAAGATGTATTTTTCACTCCCATTAGTGGAAACTGCGGCGCTTGAGCCCTCAGCCAATGATGCGGTCTTATCAGCACCACCTCCAATCATTATCGAAAATCTATTGTTGCTAGCAACAGGTGCTATGTAAGAAAAGGTATAGGTACCATCTGTCTCTTTGTATGGCTTTGGAGTGAGTTCGGGATTATGATCTTTTCCAGCCCAATTTCCAGAGTTATCGTAAGCCCATAGGTCACCGCGCAAACGATAGTCTGTGCTTATGGCGCGTTCCGCAGGTTCGGGGGCAGCGCCGCAAGCACTAGTGATACACTCCCCACTATTGTATGCTTCAAAACCGGATGGGTCAGCATCATCCCATCCGCTGAAAGCCGCACAATTGTTAGTGCCAGTAAAACTATCGGCAGAAACCTTTTTCTCCGCTTGATGACACCACCCATCGTCAGTATTAAGATGAATAAGACGAACGTAGCCAATATTTGCGGTTCCATTGGATGGAATAACCACCGAATAGTAATCGTCATTTATTCGGGTACATTTAATTCGATTAGACGAGCCGATGCTATTATTGCCAATAAATTGTCGAGCAGAGTAGCTCTCGTTCTCATAACCATACGCTTTGTTCTCGTTGTTTTGATAATAGAATAAAGCTGCAAACTGGTTACTTCCCCAGTTCTTGCAATCACCACTTACATGGAAATACAAAGTCTTTCCGGGAGTGAAATAATTGGTTGAACCCCACGCAGCACTATTTCCTACTATCAGCAGGAATAGCGCTAAAAGTGACGTACGTAGAGTAGAATAAATAGAAGAAATGGTTGATTTCCTTTGCGAATCTAAACAAGGGGGTGTGCAAAACCCATTCGCAGATGTAAGCAAATTGTGTTTCATAAGGTATTGTGTTTTTTTTGTTCGTGTTTCCCGGGTTAAGTCGGAGTTCTTTGATTGAAGAACACTGCAAAATTACATCTTTTCGCGCACATACGAAAAAAGTATAAGGAAAATATAGAAAAAAACACAAACTTTCTATATACTATTATCTATAGATAATAACCTCCCCCATAATCCCTGTAAATATCAAGATAATTTATGCAGCCATAAATACTCCAATACGCTTGATTATCACTCAAGACGCATTTATGTCCGTATTGCCTCCGAGATGCCTCCGAGATAAGTCCGTATTGCCTCCGATAACCAGTTTGTAACGTTCTGAAAAATAACGAGTTATAATGGGGCAATGGAGTAAAGATATTTGCCGGAAGGCGTGATGGTGATACCCTTGAAATTGTCAGGCACGGGACGACCGAGGATGTCGAAACGCATTGAGTTGCTCTCGGCGCTTCCGGGTGTCTCTATTGCCGTGTTTTGCTTTTCCCATTCCTCGATCAGGATATCGTCGAAAGCGGCAGAGAAAGTGCCCGTTTGGGTTGTGTTGAGGGATACGGAGACAGCATCGATACAGTCTCCCACAAAAGATAGCGGGATATAAGCCACAAGACGCGAGAACGACCCATCCATGGAATCGATATGGGTGGTGATGGTTTGTCCGGAACGCATAGTGAGCATGATCTGGATATCTTCTCCGATGCCGTTAGCGGAACGGAAGGCCGTCAGACGCATCGGTTTCGTGACCTCGATACAGGTCTTGGAGAAACGGTACTGATAGACCGCATTACCGGAGGCAGAACCGCTGACGGAGATGGCGTAATCACCCGTCCGAGCCCCTGATTTGACAATCTCGCATTTCGTATTGGAGACATTGGTACTGCTGGTCTGTTGCGGCCGGTAGAAACACGGGTCGATAGGGAATGTGCCGGTATTTTGCGGTACATTATTGACATAATTATAGGATGTCGTGCGGCTCTCAAAACTATTGCGATAGAAGACGGGGCCGAGGCTGTAAGGCGTGGCAAAAGCGGTGTCTTTGGTTCCTTTCAGCATACGCGCTGCGTCGCCTGCGAGGCGGAGATAGAAATCCGAAGAGAGCCACCGGCCGTCCGCTGAAGTAGTCAGGAAATAGGCATCGGTAGGCAGCATGGTGTAGTCGGTAGCCGCCGATAGCAGCGCGGTACCTTCGTCATACTCGTCGAACATGGAGAAATACATGTTGGTGCATCCCGTTTCGCGAATATTCTTCGCCTGCGCCCAAAGGAACTCACCTGCCTGACGCGGCGCCTGATTCGGCACGCCGGTATTCCATGTAGCCCATCCGAAACCGGGGAAGAGAGTAGGCATATAATCGATATGCAGCGAGTCGCAATAATGCTTGTCCTGGCGCTGTAGAGAGAAGAAATACTGCGCCTCATTGGTGTTGCTGAATCGCCCGACGAGCCAGGGAGAGAGCATGTCGTAGTGCTTGTACACCTCCGCAAAACTCTCTTGGTTGGCAGGATTAGGCTGCGAAGGCCCCTTGGCATCATTGCGGTTCTCCCGCCAGTAAGTAGGCACGCCGCCGATGACATAGCATCCGCGGCTCTTGAGCCATTCGATGAGGGCGATCGTCTCTGCTGCCGTACCGGGATGGTTGTCGGTGAAACCCGTTCCCCAGACCTGCACCACCGGTTTGCCGTTGACCGTAGCGTACGCGGGAGAGTGGGTGAGGGCGTAGTTCTGCTCGATATTATAGACCCAGTCGAACCGAATCAGATCCGCCCATGTGGATTCCAAACCATTGGAGGTGATGTCGTAGCAGATATAGAAGAGGCGGTTGTTATTCTCCGCCTGGCGGCAGATGGAAAGAAGCGTAGCCGCAGGGCTATTAGCGATAGTGCGCATCTCGGGACCTAAGAAGCGCTGCACCGCCACACCGTCTATGCCATGCTGCTGCATAAGCGAGAAATGCCGGGCAATGACCGAAGGTGAAGCGGCATTGTAGAGCCTTGCCGGTTCGCCGTTACCAAGGTCCGCAAAGCCCGTCTGCGCGAGGTCTGCGTCGTCGTAAAAGGAGATGTCCGGGTATATCTCGAAAGTATGGTTATTCGGTCTGGGCCAACGCGTGCCATCGGCAGCAACCGCATCGTTGCCCCAATGGTGCCAGAAATCATATCGTCCCGCTACGCGGAACCATGCCTGATAGCCGGCAACCGACTTACCGATAAACTCCGAATAGGCACTTCCGCCTGCGTGCTGGCATAGTGGCTCGGAGAGAGGGTTAAGCGTACCGTTATAGACCTCCACGCGGGCGATATAGTTGCCGTCGTTGAAGCGTATATCTCCGTGGTTTTGCGCATTGCGCAACGAAGCATCCGTGACCGCCATCGTGACGGTAATCCATTGCTCCGAACCGGTTTTACCCACGACGCAAGACTCATAATTGCGGTTGTTGGTAGCATTATACTGCATCCTCAGTTCACCCGTACCGCGGTCAAGATAAGTCACTTTGAAGATGAGCGTATCCATCGTGGAGGGCACGGCCGTCTTGTCGATGCGGAAATACAGGAATTTGGACGAAGGTACATAGACACATTCCCGTCCGGCTTCTGTTTGAATGACCGTGTAGGGTTCGTCGTTCGGGTCTCCGTTACCGCTTCGGGTCATGTTGAGCGACGCAGAGGTGGTGTAATAGGCGAGTGGCGTTGAGGGGATTGCGCTATACATACTGCCCAATGCAGAAAAAGCAAGAAACAGTGTCGTGAATAAGCGAAAATATTTGCCCATAGTGGTGTTATTTAGGAGTGTTAAAAATCTGTTCTTCCATATATGCTGCAAAGATAGTACATTTTTTTTAATTACGCAAGAGTTTTGACTTGAAATTTATAAAAAAACTTGCATATGTTGAAAAATTATAGTACCTTTGCAGCCGCAAAGGTTTAGAAACATGAAACTATCGGAAATCAAGCAAGTCATCGGCTCCATCGCCCAAGTGTCCGGCGAGGACAATACGGACATCCGCTACCTGCTGACGGACAGCCGGCAAATTAATGTACGAAAGGACGATGTACGATGTACAAAGGACGATGTACGATGTACGAAGGATAACTCCGACGTCCTTTTCTTCGCTATCAAAACGGACAAGAACGACGGCGCTAAATATATTCCTGAGTTGCAAGCAAAGGGTGTGAGGGCTTTCGTGACCGGTGACGCATTGACGGCGTTACAAGCACTGGCAGCGTACGTTCGCTCGCAGTTCGACGGCATTGTGATTGGTATAACGGGTTCGAACGGAAAGACCGTCGTCAAGGAATGGCTTTACCAACTGCTGAAAGACGACTACACGGTCATCCGTTCGCCCAGGTCGTACAACTCCCAGATAGGAGTGCCGCTGAGTGTGTGGCAGTTAGAGGGAGTCAAGAGTCAGGAGGCAGGAGGCAAGACGATTGCTATCTTCGAGGCCGGTATTTCGCAGCCCGGAGAAATGGAGAAGCTGGAGCGCATTATTCGTCCGACTATCGGCGTGATT
>JAGCFY010000106.1 GCA_017649845.1 Paludibacteraceae bacterium | reverse complement strand
TAGTGGAAAGAATTTCCAAAAGCAATGCGATCAGACAATCGAACAATGCAACCGCTTGCAGAAAGCGGTTAGCGAATTGTCGTCCAATGCATCAGTAGAGCGCATTGATGAAGTACAGCAGCTCAGCGATGAGTTGGCATTCAATTATGATGCCTCTTCGCTCGATTCTATGCAATTAGTGAAAGCAAGAGAGGTGGACCAACTGATAGCAGAAGCCAAACAGTCTATTGCTGAGCAACTTGATCAAACCGTCAAACAAGGCTTTTGGTATCTGGTCAATCAACCGGAGATACTTCTGACAGAAAAAACGGAATTCCCGATATATCTTGAACGTGGCGAGAAACTTTTTGTGGAAATATCTACCGAAAAGCCGGCAGATATTCGTATCTACAATGTGAATAGTCAGCAACAACTCCGTTCGTATATCGGCAAAACGAAAGTCAAGGATTCGCTGGCTATTTCGTTCTCTTCGGTTTATCTGGTCGAAATCACTCCCCGCGTGCGTCAATATGCTTCCGTCGAACTGACTTATCACCCGAATAATTTGGATCGTATTCGCTACCCAAAGCAGGTTACTTCTCAGCAAGTAGAAGGTCAGAAAGGCGATTTTCGCGTGCAAACGGTCAAAGGAATCAAGATGAAGAATCTGTTTGAGGAGCCGCGTAAATTCACGCTGCGCGGACAACTCAAAGCGGCTTTTTCGGGTTCCTATCGTGCTATAGTAGCTGTACAAGTGCCAGCCGGAGCAACGGATATCTTGTATTCGCTCCGCATATCCACCAACGAACCGGATCGTGCGTCCGATGGTAAATTCCATGATAACATGGAAACCTCGTACAAACGCATAAAGATGCTGGGACTTCCTGTTTATGAATCACATGGTGGGGCAGGGATTATATCTACTCTGCTTGGAGAAAACCAACCTCGGCGAGAGGAAGATGCATATATCAACATGTATGTTTTCTTTAGTTCCGCTCAGGCCAAGAAATTCCAAGATGGGGCAGACCCCGCTAAACTATCATATAGCGTTGATTATTCTACGATGGGAACGCAGTCTTGTAACGGACGAATTCCGTCCAAAGGCTATAAAACGATTTATCTGGGCTTCCTCAACGAGCGAATGCGTTACAACAATTACGTTTGGCTCGAGGCTGTAAGCGCAGTTCCAAATACAGAGTATTTCAAAACGGAGTATATCGTTAAATAATATGAAAGGACTCAGTTTTTCATGGAAACGGGCTGTGGGAATAAGCGGTCTCAAAGCCAAAGTGGCACATAAAGTGGGCGTTCCGACTACCAAACAAGGTCTGGAACGCAAAGCGGGACAAGCCGTTCTATCTATATTTACCGGCAAAAGACGCAAAAAATAGAAGGTGGGGTAGTTTTCGCTCCCCTGTTTTTTGCAAAAGAACCCCAAAAGACTTGCATATATCAAATCTTTTTTGTACCTTTGCACCAAGTTATGAACAAATACTCACCGGAAATAGCAACTCTGCGGATGGATATTGAGCATGAAGCAAAGCGCAAGATCCGTACGCCGTATGATTTCGAGTTTCTCGCAGGCGTTATATGGGAGAGGCTGCATGAAAACATTTCTCCTACCACGCTCAAACGGCTCTGGGGCTACATTGACGGCGCTGACACAACTCGTCGCACTACGCTCTGCCTGCTTGCGCAGTTCCTCGGTTTCTCGGATTGGGAAGCATATGTTGCCTCTCTCGCTACCCGCACAGACATTGAGAGCACCGCGTTTGAAGGCGAAGGCATCCATATTGACAATTTGCTGCCCGGAGATAGGGTAGAGGTCACCTGGCTACCGAACAGGCGCTGCGTTTTTCGTTATGAAGGGGAAGCGCATTTCATAGTAGTCGAATCGGAGAATGCAAAACTCAAAGCAGGAGATTCCTTTGACGCAGCGTGTTTCCTTATCGGCAAACCGATGTATCTGGATAATGTACAAAGGAGCAATGCAACAGGCACAAAGGAAGGCGTTTCGTATGTCGCCGGCTCCAAAAACGGGTTAAATTCCGTCAAATTGGCAGATGATAAATGACAAAATGGTAAATAGTTCGATTTCGTCTGATTTTATAGTACCATCGGATTTCTCGTCAGAATGGCGGGATATTTTACTTACTCAAACCCATTCGCGAACGCTCATCTATACTGCCACGCGCTATGGCAGGCGATACCTGCTCAAAACGCTCTCTCCTGAAATAGCCTCTTTGACGGATTATCGCTTGCAGCAGGAGCAGGAATTTCAACTGGCCGTTCAGCTCGTTCACCCTAACATCGCAGCCACATATTCCCTCGAAGAAATCAGCGGAGTAGGGAGGTGTATCGTACAGGAATGGATAGACGGCATAACGCTCGGAGAATGGCTGCAAACGAAGCCCTCACGAGCCGCAAAAGAACGCGTTTTGAACCAACTTTTGGATGCGCTGGAGTACATCCATGGTCTGCAACTCGTTCATCATGATCTCAAAGCCGATAATATCCTTATTACACGCAACGGTACGAACGTCAAACTGATTGATTTTGGTCTCTCAGCCATAGATGCTACGCTTTCTCCGGTCAATAATGATCCCCAAAAGGATATCGAATCTGTTCTAAAAATCTTTCCGGATATCTGTCCTAAAGGACATTTCGCCAATATTGTTGCCTTACGTAAGGCCATTTACCGACGCAAAAGGTTTATGCGCCTCTTGCCGGCATTTCTATCGTTGATCTTGCTGGTTATAGCTATCTGTTTTGTCTATATCTCTTGGCGCGAGCGGCAAATTGAGCAACAACGCTATGAAGTGATGAGTGCACAGATCGAATCTTATATGGCGCAAGAATATGCAGCCTTAACGGAGATAGTCAACAGACGAGAGTCATATGACAGAACCAAGCCGGAGGATATTGTGGCTTATCAGACGTGTTTTGCGGACTACAGCGCATATATACAATCGCGATGGATTATACGCGATTCGCTCTTTAATCTGTATGACGAATCGGATCCTATGCGAGAAAGATTCTGGCAGATGTGGAACAGACGCGAAGCAGAAATAAATAATGAACTGCTTCCGATTCTTACCGCCAAATTTTAAAATTCTACTTCTGAAATTTGCATATATCAAAAATTCTTTGTACCTTTGCAGTCCGTTTTATAGTATTTGCGAATCTAATCGCGATTATGTAAAATAGCATATTTGGAACTTATGGCTAAGAAAGATATTACAAAAGAACTTGAAGGGAAATTATTTGAGGTACTGCCTATCAAAAAGACCGTACTCTTCCCCGGCGTGATGATGCCTGTTGCTGTCTCGCGAAAAAACAGCTTGAAATTAGTCAATGCGGCTTTCAAGAACAATAAACCTATTGTCGTATTGACACAGATAGACGACAGCGTCAAAGAACCTACCGGCGAAGGAGATCTTTATTCTATCGGTACATACGCAAATGTCCTGCAGATCATTCCTGTTCCGGAAATGGGCGGAGAAACCGTCATGGCTATTTTAGAGGGTCTCCAGAGAATACAAGTTATTGATTATAAGCAAGGCAGGACTGCTCTTAAAGCAGAAGTGACTGTTTTGCCGGAGAAAATGCCGCTTACCAGCGACAAGGAATTCAAAGCAACAGCCGATAATGTACGGGATGTCATCCTCAATATACTCAGCAAGCAGGAAAATCAGTCCAAAGAACTGCAAACTACCCTTCGGAATGTGACAAGCACTCCTTCTATGATCAACTATGTATGCTCATTGTATGATTTTAGCAAGGAGAAAAAAATCGAATTACTGCAACTCGATTCGCTTGCCGACCGTGCTATGCAGGTCTTGAAAATCCTGGAACATGACAACGAGATGCAGAGCATCAAGGCTGACATCCGTCGTCGTACCATGGAGCAAATGGACAAGCAGCAACGCGAGTATTTCCTCCAGCAAGAGATTGAGACCATCAAACGCGACTTAGGCGATACCAGCGCGCAGGCCATACGGGAACTACGCGAGAAAGCGGCGCAAATGCTTTGGCCGGAATCTGTCGGAAAAGTGTTTGAAAATGAGGTTCAGAAACTCGAACGCCTTCCTATGCATTCCCCGGAATACTCGAATCAGTACAACTATCTGGAGACTGTTCTGGAGTTGCCTTGGGGCATTTTTACCGACGATAATTATGATATTCCGCACGCTCGAGAAATACTCAACCGCGATCACTACGGTTTGGATAAAGTGAAGGAAAGAATTGTCGAATACCTTGCAGTACAAAGGCAACTCGACCTTCGCTCCAAAAAAGAGAAAGAATCAAATCCTGTCAAGTCCCCTATCCTATGCCTTTACGGCCCTCCGGGAGTCGGAAAAACAAGTCTCGGTAAGAGTATTGCCGAGGCGCTCGGACGCAAGTATGCGCGTGTTTCTTTAGGAGGACTACACGATGAAGCGGAGATCCGCGGACACAGACGCACATACATCGGAGCGCTCCCGGGACGAATCATCGATAGTATTAAGAGATGCGGATCGTCCAACCCCGTCTTTGTTCTCGATGAGATCGATAAAATCGGAGCGGATTATAAGGGAGATCCTACCTCTGCCCTACTCGAAGTGCTGGATCCGGAGCAAAACAGCACCTTCCATGATAATTATCTGGATGTGGATTACGACCTGAGCAAAGTGATGTTTATCGCTACTGCCAATAGTTTGGAGACAGTTCCGCGCCCTCTGCTCGACCGAATGGAACTGATTGAAATGACGGGATACTTGCAGGAAGAGAAAGAAGAGATAGCCAAACGGCATCTAATTCCTAAGGAATTAGCTAATCATGGTCTCAAACCATCCCAACTCAAATTTAAGAAAGAGATCCTGGGACATATAATAGATGATTATACCCGCGAGTCCGGAGTGCGTTCCCTGGAACGCCAAATCGCTACGATCTGCCGTAAAGTGGACACCAAACTGGCGCTGAATGAAGAATACCACGTCTCTGTGACCCTGGACGATGTGCGTACATACCTCGGGCAAGCCCGTTTTAGCCGCGATAGCTGGGAAACCAACAAATACTACGGAGTCGTAACCGGTTTGGCTTGGACCCAGGTCGGAGGAGAGATCTTGTTTATTGAGACCAGTCTCTCTTCTTCCAAAACGCCTACTCTGACCTTAACCGGCAACTTGGGCGATGTGATGAAAGAGTCCGCTACATTGGCTTTGGGCTATGTCAAAGCGCATGCTGAAGAATTAGGTATTGACCCGGCTGTCTTTGAGACCACAGCGGTACATATTCATGTACCGGAAGGTGCTATCCCTAAAGACGGACCTTCTGCCGGTATTACTATGACTACAGCGCTTGTCAGCGCCTTCACGAAACGACTGGTCAAGCCGCGTATTGCTATGACGGGCGAAATGACGCTGCGGGGCAAAGTGCTGCCTATCGGAGGAGTAAAAGAAAAACTGCTCGCTGCCAAACGAGCAGGCATAACAGATATCATTCTTTGTGAAGAAAATCGAAAAGATGTCCTGGAGATAGCTCCGATCTACCTCAAGGGACTAACACTACATTATGTACATGATATCAGTGAAGTACTAAAAGAAGCGCTCCAATAAGAGCGCTTCTTTTTTAATTATTCCTAAGAAATTCTTCATACGTACCGTCTGTATAATAGACAACTATATTTCGAATCTGTTTAGGCGGAGCTGCAGGAACCTGCGGCTCTTCTTTTGTTGTACTACGTACAACATTCCTCTTCCCTTCTGGAGCCAGACTGTCAAATAAACCGGCTTCTTGACCCGGAGGAGTACGCCACATATCGCCTACACCGGATATCAACCATTCCGGATTAAGCGTAGGATAACTCTCCATAATACGCTTCATCACTTCCAGACTGGGATTATTACGTCCTGCCATCATATTACTGATCGTTCCGGGGCGCACATGAATCTCTTCTGCAAACTGACGGGCAGACAGATTCATGGATTTACGTACTGCGTCAATGCGTTCTCTTTCATTCATAGTATGATTGATTAAAAATATTCAATTCTCAGCGTTTTATTGAAATCGGCTGCAAAGGTACAAAAAAATACCGAAATACACAAATATATACAAACATTTTTGTGAATTATTTTTATTTATTTGTGAATAATATACAAAAAACCAATTTAATCACAATCGTGAACACAACATGCGTGGAACATTTTTGTCTCCTAAGATCCAGACTAACATGGTGAACATGCTGTATTCGGACAAATATACTAATATTTAACTACAATTAAAGTTGCTAAACCTTACATTTTGAGCGATTTAGCAATATCATTCCTCGTAAAGAATTTAGATTTCCTGTATAACAGTAAAATATCCTTTCGAGATTAAAGTGATATTTAAAGTAATCTTTATATTCGTTGATTTACAGCATATTACAACGATATATTTTGCATAGATTAGCAACTCCTGCCTTGTTTCAGAAGTATTCATGAATAGACCAACCGGATCACAAGGATGCTACTCTACCCGACTACTCAGGTTAGTGCGAGAAATAACAAAAATGCTGTTATTATTGTATTTTGTGTACGTCAGATTTGTGTACAAAACAGTGCAATATTGTGTTCACTTTTATTGCACATAAAAAACATATTTTTTTCTTGCATGATTCACAAAAATGTTGTACTTTTGCATCGAATTTGAAAATGACAGAATTCAGCAACTATCACCATTAAACCTAAAACTATTAACTGATGAAAATGAATGTTATTACATTAAAACAGCAAACGCAGGATTTTGTCCTGCGTTTGTTCGTTGAGTCTTCCGGAGTTTCTACTCCATCCTCCTCGGATTATTGCACGTGCTCGCACGTAGGCACACACGCACGCTTGCATCAGTAAGGTGTATCTTCTGCACAAAAACTTCATTTTACTTGCATATTTGAATTTTTTGTAGTAATTTTGCACCCGATATGTTACTCTATCCGAATTGCAAAATAAATTTAGGTCTCCGTATTGTGAGAAAACGTGAAGATGGTTATCATGACCTGGAAACTGTCTTTGTGCCTGTTTATGCGCTGCATGATGAGTTGGCTGTGACGCCTGCTGCCTCCTTTAGCTTCGAGCAAAAAGGAATTGCGGTGGATTGTGCGGCGGAAGATAATCTTATCATCCGCTGTTATAAGCTTATGGCAAGCAAGTATCCGCAAATAGGACCTGTAGCTGTTCGGTTTACGAAGAATATACCTTTTGGCGCAGGTCTGGGAGGCGGCAGCAGCGATGCGGCGCATATGGCGATCGCGCTGAATGAACTATTCTCATTAGGTTTGACTAAAGAGCATTTAGCCGCGGAGGTAAAACCATTAGGGGCCGATTGTCCGTTCTTTATCTATAATACGCCCTGTTATGCTGAAGGGATCGGCGAACTGTTGACTCCGATAAATCTGGATCTGAAAGGAATACGCATCGTCATGATCAAACCGGATGAAGGTGTCTCTACGCGTGAGGCGTACGCCGGCATTACCAAACATCCGGAAGTTGCAGGACAAATTAAGTCTTTGTTCCTGGAGCGTAGCGGTCCTTATTCTTTTAGTCCGAAGGACGGTCAGCTATTTATCAATGATTTTGAAGAGACGGTCTTTCCGAAACACCCTCTTATAGGGCAAATAAAAAAGCGTCTGCTGGACGCAGGCGCCTTTTATGCCAGTATGAGCGGCAGCGGTTCAACCGTTTTCGGGCTTTTTAAGCACGATGCGGAATGTTGTTCCGACGCCCGGTTGACTTTGCTTAAGGAGGAGTTTGCCTCCATGATATTGCTCGACGATACGTTTGGCGAGTGGAAGGCCTAAGCCCCACCCTCTATCTTTTGACGTAAAGCCCGGCTCGAAAATGCGACGCTGGGTTTTATTGTCTATTCCTTTACCGGAATCCGTCACATCTAACATCACTTCATGTTCGTTCTCATGGAGCTGCAGCTTGATATGTCCTTCTCCGGAGATAGCGTCCACTGCGTTTTTCAGCAGATTCTCTATAACCCACTGCATTAGCGGCGCATTAAGCGATATATAGCGTTGTACACCTTCTAACGAGCGGTCGTCAATAATGATTCTGCTACTTATTCGCGCACGCATGTAAGAGACAGCATTTTGTACCACAGGTATCAGATCCGCCATTTGCAGGTCAGGTTCGCTACCTATCTTCTGAAAACGGTCAGCTATCATCTGTAATCGCTCTATATCGCGTTTCATCTGAGGAATATACTCATCAGCCGGATAGGCATCTGCCAGCAGTTGTTGCCAAGCATTAAGGGATGAGATAGGAGTGCCGAGTTGATGTGCCGTTTCTTTGGAAAGACCTACCCACAAGCGATTCTCCTCGCTTCGTTGACCGGTTAGCATAGCTATTACTGCAACGGCAATGAAGATAAAAATCAAAGCCAGTTGGGCATAAGGAACGTAGCGAAGGCGCGTGAGCAAGGAACTATCGTCCCAATAGATATACTGCGTTGTTTCTTCGTCTATCTTCAGTTCAATAGGTCCGTGCGTTCCTACTCCTTTCTTTCCTTCCGGCACATTTCGGCTGGCCAATACTTTGCCTTCCTCATCGCAGATATAGACCGGGATCGTGGTATTTTTCTCAATGATAGAACTGACGAAATCGATATCTGCATCGTCATCCGCTAAGATCAGCTGGCGCGTAGCATCTGCCCAGATAGCCATGTTCTTTTGTTCCTCTTCCTGAAGCGAACGCGCCAGGTTATTGGTAAATAATACGGAAATAGCCACGATAAACATGGCTATTACCAATACTATTGTTCCTATTTGTCTATTACTCATATTAACCAAGCATCGTCAGCAGCACACCTGCAGCAACAGCAGAACCGATCACTCCGGCTACATTCGGGCCCATAGCATGCATGAGCAGGAAGTTAGACGGGTTCTCTTCTTGTCCTACCGTTTGGCTTACACGCGCTGCCATAGGCACAGCCGATACGCCGGCAGAGCCGATAAGCGGGTTGATTTTCTCCTTGAGGAAAAGATTCATGAACTTAGCGAGCAGTACACCTCCGGCACTACCAAGGCCGAAAGCGACAATACCCATCGCGAGGATCATCAAGGTCTGCCAGTTAAGGAAACTACCGGCAGTAGCCGTAGCACCTACAGAAAGGCCCAAGAAGATGACCACAATATTCATCAGTTCATTCTGCGCTGTCTTAGACAAACGATCCACTACTCCGCACTCTTTCATCAAGTTACCGAGCATCAAACATCCGATTAGCGGAGCTGCATCCGGCAGGATGAGGGCTACAATAGCGGTAATGATGATCGGGAAGACGATTTTCTCGGTCTTCGAAACCGGACGCAGTTGACCCATCTTGATAGCACGCTCTTTCTTGGTCGTCAGCGCACGCATGATAGGCGGTTGAATAACCGGAACGAGCGCCATGTAGCTATACGCAGCGATAGCGATCGGGCCTAAGAGATGCGGAGCCAGTTTGGAGGTCAGGAAGATTGAAGTAGGACCATCTGCACCGCCAATGATACCGATAGAACCGGCTTCTGCTGGCGTGAAACCCATTGCGTTTGCACAAAGGAAGGTAACGAAAATACCTATCTGCGCAGCAGCACCGAGGATGAGGGACTTCGGGTTAGCGATCAGCGGACCGAAATCCGTCATGGCTCCTACTCCGATGAAGATCAAGCAGGGATAAACGCCGGCTTTCACACCGATATAGAGCACATCGAGCAGACCACCTTCCTTCAGAATAGCACCATAAGAATGGTATGCGGGGCTCTCCGGATCCAGAAAAGCCGACCATAACTCGCTATGGAACATACCTGCTCCCGGCAAATTGGTCAACAACATACCGAAAGCGATAGGAAGCAGCAGAAGCGGCTCGTATTTTTTATGAATGGCAAGGTATAGTAAGAAGAAACTGATCAGCAACATGACAGCCTGCTGCCAGCTCATCTGCATGAATCCCATGCCTTGGAAAAATTCCAGGATATTCATTTTGTCTGCCAATTAAAGTGGAATTATCCTAAAACGATAAGCAGGTCGTCCTGCATTACGTTCTGGCCCGGTGTAACAGCGATTTGCTTAACCGTACCATCAGCCTCTGCCATGATAGCGTTCTCCATCTTCATGGACTCAAGCGTCAGGAGCGTGTCACCTTTCTTAACAGCTTGTCCTTCAGAAACGAGCACTTTGATAACTGATCCGGGCAGCGGGCTCTTTACCTGAAGTCCGCCTGCAACAGGCGCAGCTTTAGGTGCTTCAACCTTAGGAGCAGCAGGTGCAGCTGCTGGTTTCGGAGCAGGAGCTGCAGCCGGTTTTGCTACCGGTTTAGCAGGAGCTTCTGTCTCTACTTCGTATACTTTGCCGTTCACGGTGACTTTGGTCTTGCCGGCTTCGAGTTCTTCTACAGCGCATTTATACTCAGCGCCATTGATTTTGAATGAGAATTCTTTCATATTAAAATCCAACGTTATTAAGTCCAACTGATTTTTCATTCCAGTCCGTGCTATGTTTCTTAATAGAAATCATGGCCGTAGGAATATCGTGTTTTTTGTCTTGCGCGAGATACAGCGCATAAGCTACAGCAGCGAGGTCTTCCTCGCCTGCTTGTGCCAGAGACATAGCTATTGCCGCCTTAGTTCCTTCGTCCGTCGGTTCTGCTGCTTTTACGATATGCGGCCCACCTTCCGGAGACGTCTTCGGTACTTTCGGTGTCTTGGGAGCTGTCATTTTCTGCATGGTCCATCCAAAGAACTGGAGGATATACACCAAGCAGAAAAGGAGCGCCAGAACGATACCGAAACCTAAGCCGGTAACAATCCATGTCTCTGCGGTTACTGCGAGTAATACCATAATTCGTAATTTTTAATTGTGAATTGTGAATTGTGAATTACAGCGGTATATTAGAGTGTTTCTTCAGCGGGTTGGTCAGACGTTTTGTCTGGAGCATTTCGAAGGCACGGATGATGCGGCTGCGGGTGTAGCGCGGCTCAATGACATCGTCGATATATCCGCGGTTAGCAGCCTGATAAGGCGATGCAAAAAGATCTTTGTATTCTGCCTCTTTCTCCGCGATGAACGCTTTGCGTTCCTCCGGATCCTCGATAGCCTTGATGGCTTTTGCCTGCAGCACACCAACAGCACCGCTTGCACCCATTACGGCGATCTCCGCATTCGGCCATGCATAGCACATGTCGCCGCGGAGTTGCTTGCAACTCATTACAATATGAGATCCGCCGTACGACTTGCGAACGGTGATAGTTACTTTCGGTACGGTTGCTTCGCCGTATGCAAACATTAGTTTTGCTCCGTGATCGATAATACCTGCGTACTCCTGGCCGGTACCGCAAAGGAATCCCGGAACGTCCACGAGCGTCAGGATTTGGATATTGAAAGCGTCGCAGAAACGAACGAATCGAGCTGCTTTACGGCTTGCATCGCAGTCCAGCACACCGGCCAGCCAAGAAGGTTGGTTTGCGATGATACCGGTAGAACGACCGTTGAAACGGGCGAAACCGCAGATGACATTCTTGGCGTAGTCTTTATGAACCTCCATGAAATCACCGTTGTCCACGATGGTATTGATGATCTCATGCATGTCGTACGGTTTATTCGGATCAGCCGGAACGAGATCGTTCAGGTTGTCGTCCACACGGGTAATATCGTCGGTACACTCTACAAGCGGAGCCTCCTCCATGTTATTCTGCGGGATGAAGGAAACGAGACGACGCACTTGAGCGATAGCCTCTTCCTCGGTCTCTGCTACAAAATGCGTAACACCGGATTTGGAAGCGTGGATCTTAGCGCCACCGAGTTGC
>JAGCFY010000105.1 GCA_017649845.1 Paludibacteraceae bacterium | reverse complement strand
CTTTGGTCAGGTGCAGATAGAAATGCGGATGGTCGTGGTTGTCGCAGGTGGTGTATTGTCCGCCGCCAAGCATCATCTCGTCGTTATTCAGTTTCTTGGTCTTGTCGGCAATGATATATCCTTCGCCCTGTTGCGTCACTACATGACGGATATAACCTTTCTGGGTCTTGATGTTGTAAGTGATTTCGTTGGTCTCGTAACTCTCTTTGCCGTCGTTAAAGACCGGTTTGCCGTGCCATTCTTCATAAATAGAGTCATACACACCGTGAGCATATATCGTACTGGAGTCAATCTTCATGCGGATATAATCCGCCTGCAGTTCCATCGATTCGTATTTGAGGTCTCCTTTACCGTGCAAGAAGGCTGTTCCGTCGCTCATCATAATCATGGAGTCGGATGCTTGGTAATGCACCGGCGATTTGAGTTCGCTCTCTTTCTTCGGTTTAGGCGTATTATTCGTCATTCGTACTTCGTCATTCGTCGGTATACTATCCTCTGCCCGCACCGCCGAGAAGCAGAGCAGGAGAACACCCAATAAACCTATGTACCTAAGCACGCGTGAGCGCATAATAAGCCAATTTAGCCCGCAAAGATACTGCTTTTTTTTGGAATATGCAAGCAAAAAGCAAAAAAAGAGCACCCGAGGGTGCCCTTTTTGTGTATTTATGTCCTACGGATTAGAAATTCAGCGCCATGCCGATACCGTTTTCCGTCACGCCGAAATTCATCGTCAGAGGTGGTTCTTTCGACGCACACTCGCGGTTGTAGATATGATGCGCTTTGCGCTTGCAATCAGGAGCTACTACCAGGATAGTAGCCACACCTCCGATGAGCACAGCACCGCCGCCTACTAACATACATAGACCGGAAATCATCTGCCAGTTCCAGTCCAGGCGCTTGTAGTTATATCCGCCTTCGGTATAATAGATGTAGTCAGCTGTGGCACCGCCCCATATCATCAGTCCCGCACCTACGGCCATAGTGGCACCGCCTACACTGGCTAATACAACACCTGTCTTGCGCTTGCGTACGGACGATTGGAATTTCTCATATGCCGGCTGACACTCGGCTTTCATCTTAGCCACAAACTCCTCCTCGCTCATCGTTTTGCCCTGGTAATACCAAGTGCCTGAGCGGTACTGAATCAAGTCGGATTCGTAGTCACTTACCACCTGAGTGGTAACAGTGCCTGTACTGTCTACCGTTGTCACTTTCTTCTGACCCGGCATGACCACATTGTATTCTTGCGCGCAAGCACCGGCCGCACCCACAATGCAGAGTAGCAAAAATAACTTACGCATTATTTTTTCTTTTTCGGTTTGTAATCCTTGTTGTACTTCATCAGCGTAGCATTATCGCCCACATCCATATGACCGGGATCCATGCCCAAGAAATGCGGTCCGAGAATAGCCATATACAGTGTAGCGCGCATACGCCATACTTCTTTTGCCGGAGCGAAATTGATGGTCTTAATCTTGTTAATGTCTGCTTCGTAAACCGTCTCGCCGGTCGTCAGATCACGAATCAACAATGTACCGTCCATCGTGAAACCCTCACCGGCTACAAACATGCCCACTTGTGGCCAGCCGTAGTCAACGGAATCCACGTAAAACTCCATCGCATATTTCGCAGAGTCTTTGTCCGTCGTCATATGCAGCGGTATATTACGCTTGTCGCACGCAACATTCCAGTACTTGATGGTCCAGAAATAGAGTGCTTCGAAATCTTCTGCCCACTCTTGCTCGGTCTTCGTATCCAAATACCGACCTTTGGTCTTGCGCTCTTTCTGATTCTTCGTGTTACTGAAATCAGCCAGCTCAGCCTTGGTAAAATCAAGGTAAAGCCACATCTTCGCGTCCTCTTTCATAAAGGCGTAGTCCGCACCCTTCTTCACGTCCGGCTCGCGATTGAAAAACTCCAGCGCATTGGCCTGCATACATGCCATGATTACCATGGCCAAAACAAGAATCTTTTTCATAATTGCATCAGTTAATTTTAATTTGCACTGCAAAAGTACTGCTTTTTTTTGGAATATGCAAGCAAAAAGCAAAAAAAGAGCACCCGAGGGTGCCCTTTTTGCCTTGTCACGCGCGTAAATCGCTATTTCTTCTGCTCTTTTTCGAGCATCTTACGGATCTTTTTCAGCACGGTGCGGTTGGTGGCTATGACCTTCGTATCTGCATCCGGAGAGTATATCGAGACCAGTTCGGGCCATTTATTTCTTGTTATCCATTCGTTCTATTTTAAGGCTTCCGGAAACGGTCCAATGGCGGTCTCCTATCCAGCCGGGCAAAGCTACCCAGGTAGTACTCGGATAGATACCGACATATACATTCAGACCCGTATGGAGCGTATAACTACCCACCTTTATGTCCGATAGCGAAGGACCATCATTGGTGTACCAGATAGGGTATGTGCCTTCCTGCAAGTCGGATGCTTCCAGAACCATACCTGCAGTGCATAAGGCTAAATGTTTGCCATTCCCCTCTTCGTTTAACCCTACCTTGCCATAATACCATGATCCGCTTTCGCTTTCGCCATCCGAGTCGCTTGCAGACCAGGAACCCGAGATCTTGGGATCCAAGAATGTATATTTCACCATGAGATTATATTCCTCCTCTATACCGCCAGTATATGTGGATTCTAAATCATCGAAGCCGACAAAGAAGGCGAACGTAGTATTGCCTCCTCCTGTATAATACGTGCCGACCAGCGGTATATCCTGATGGTCGGTAAACTGCGGAGAAGCGGACAGGTCTTGCGTCATATTGGCGGTATGTACATTGTCTAAGAAGTCAGTCCATTTGCCGCTCTGCTTGAATGTAGGAAGTTCGCACTTAAACTGGTCACGATGGTTGGTGACAGATGCTTTTCCGGAAATTTGGCTGACGAGATACTGGTCGTATTTCTGCGGCTCACTGATGGTGATGTCGGCTACTTGCGTGTAGCTGTATTCGAGGGATTGGTCTCCTCCTTCGACTTTATAATCCTCGGAATAGAGTCCTCCTGTATGTTCTTCCAGGAAGGAGGCCGTACATCTCACATGCATATCCATGGTGATCCGCCATTTCTCTCCGCCGCCGACATTGATGGCCACGGTGGTGTTGCTGTCATACGCATCGTCCATCGCATTGATCGCTTTGACGTAGAGCGTACCGGAGCCTTCTTCTTCGCCTTTCACCGTAACGGTGACTTGACCGTTAATATCCGTCTTCTTGTTGCGGGTGTCGCAGGACAGTTCGGTCGAACAGGAGAACTCGAGCAACTGGTCCGCGAGAGGGCTTCCGTCGCAGGTGGCAGTGATGGTCACTTCGGTCTTCTTGCCTTTCTCTATCGTGCTCTTCTCCGCTACCCCTTTCAGCGCGGCAGGACAAGGCTCGCCGTAAATCTCGATGATCCGGTCGGCCGCTACCTGATATTCGCTCCGAAGATGCGCACTCATCTCGGCATGGAAGAGCGAGATACCGGTGATGATATTATGCTTCGATTCCTCTTTGTATTGCGCACTGCCTTGCCGGTCATTCGCGCCTTCCTGACTTGCCCAGGAGGCGAACAAACCGCAGCATTGAGCACAAGTGCTCACGGCTCCTCCGCCCATCTCGGCACGGGTAGGCCAGCGGAAGTCCTTCATACCCATATCTTCCCACATGTTATTGGCCAGAAAACTATTCAGCGCACTCGACACCTCCGCCTGGGTCTGCGCACCGCCTACTTTGGCATCCATCAGCGCGAAGAGGTCACCCCAACTGCCGCCGACAGAGGCGTAGGCGCTGAAATGCTCGACGTAGAAAAGAACCTGCTCGCCATTCACTTCCCCGCGATCCGTGAGGTACCATGTCTTGTCGGCCTCCGACCAATAGACGATATCCGTTCTGCCCGTAGCAGGCTGGTTGAGAGGCATCGAGACCTGTATCGGTTGGTTGAAAACCAATCCCTCCGGGGAGAACTTCACCAGGCCCTGTATGTCGGCAGGGAGGCTGCCGGTACTCTCGTCGAGGTTCTCCAGATAGTCCACTTTGACCTCTGTTGTCCCGCTTACAGCACCGCTCGGTACGATCAGCGTTACGCCGTTGCTGAGCTCGTACTTACCGCCCTCCGGCGTCACTTTCGCGGTCGCACTCTTTACTGCCGGTTCGTTGCCTCCTCCGCAAGCTATCATCATCCCAGCTACTGCTAACAAAAGCAAGATCTTCTTCATACTGTATGAATTTTAGTGGTTGTTTTTAAATCACGCCACAAAGGTACAACAAAAATTGCACATACGCAAATTTTTGAGCGATTTTTTTTGCAGGGCGGTATAAATACCGCGATTATTAGCGAGCCGGGGGAGCGGACAGCCGGAACCATGCGGATAGCGTATATACCCTCTGAAAACGTACTGCCCCGTACTCGTGTCTCGCGTCCCCCACACGCTCAACAACGTTTCAACCGGGTATATACTGTATCGCTCGCAGAGCGGGCTGTCCGGG
>JAGCFY010000104.1 GCA_017649845.1 Paludibacteraceae bacterium | reverse complement strand
CCGCATATTCCGCCGTTTGAGATGTATTCTGAGGTAGTGCAAGATTCCGTAGTGGATCTTATCAAAGCCGGTCATTGTAAGTTTGCTTCCGGCTGCTCGCTGCGTCTCGTGGAGAGCAAGATGGCGGAAGTATTGGCAGACTTGGATTTCTATCGTGACAAGTTGTTGCTTCGTCCGCAGGAGACATCGAATAATCCGGAACTCATCCGTCGTATGGGGCTTATTGCTATCAACACAGCTCTTGAGGCGGATATCTACGGTAATGTCAACTCGACGCATGTATGCGGCACAAAAATGATGAACGGTATCGGCGGTTCCGGCGATTTCGCACGCAATGCATACCTGAGCATCTTCACTACTGCCTCTACCGCGAAGAACGGAGCTATCTCCTCTATCGTACCGATGGTAACCCATCTTGATCACAGCGAGCACTCCGTCAAAGTGATAGTAACAGAGATAGGTGTGGCAGATCTGCGTGGCAAGAGCCCGCGTCAGCGTGCCGAGGAGATCATTAACAATTGTGTGGCTCCCGAATACCGCGAAATGCTGCGTGATTACCTCAAAATCGCCAAACACGGTCAGACGCAACACGAACTATCTTGCGCGTTCGCTATGCACGAGGAGTTTATGAAATCCGGCGACATGCGTAACACCAAGTGGGAAAATTATAAACGTTAAAAAACAAATCATTATGGTAAGTACAATTATTTACGTATTGGGTATTGTATGCGCTATCTGGTGCGTACTGGACATTTTCAAAACAGCTAAATGCGGTTTGCTGGGTAAGATTATTGCCAGCATTCTCGTTTTGGCGTTCAGTTGGATAGGTTTCGCTGTGTACTATTTCCTTGTACGCGGTAAAATCTAATTTACTCAATGTCCGGAGTATTATCAGGTAAAAGGGGTATCATCTTTGGTGCGTTAGACGAACGTTCGTTAGCTTGGCACGTAGCAATGCGCTGCGTGGAGGAAGGCGCACAGGTGGTACTGACCAATACAGAAACGGCTATTCAATTGGGCACAGTGGCAGAACTTGCCGCTGTGCACCGGTTGCCGTTAATAGCTTGCGATGCTACTAAAATAGAAGATATTGAATATCTTTTTTCGCGCGCGCAAGCGCTCATGGGCGGGAAAACAGATTTTGTGCTTCATGCCGTAGCGCAGAGTATGAACCTAAGGAGGCACAAAACCTATGAAGAAGCCAACTATACCTATTTCCAGCAGACATTGGATACATCTGCGATAAGTCTGCATAAGGTTCTGCACACGGCGATGAAGATGGATGCAATCTCGGAAGGCGGTAGTGTGGTGGCACTCAGTTATATCGCTTCGGAACGTTATTTCTATGGATATAACGACATGGCGGACGCCAAAGCGATGTTAGAATCTATCGCTCGTCAGTTTGGTGCATTGTACGGTAGGAAGAAAGGCGTGAGGGTGAATATAGTGAGTCAATCGCCAACGCCGACAAAAGCCGGAGGAGCATGGAAAGAGATAGAGTTTTTTTATCAATATTCAGATCATTTGTCGCCTTTAGGCAATGCCGATGCGGATGATTGTGCCGGCACTTGTGTGGTGCTGTTTAGCGATCTGATGCGCAAAGTGACCATGCAGACTATTTATTGTGACGGCGGGTTTGGAAGAACGATTTTAACTCCCGAGTTGGTAGAAGACTACCGTGAGAAAGGAAAAGAGAGAACAGAGTAAGAGAGATGAAAATAGATTTGCAATTGGTGCGCGACATCCTTTATAAGGATGCCCGTTTGGTATGGGATGATGAGACGAAGCGAGGCATAGCGGATTGCTATGATTTTCTGGCTCGTTTTTCGAGCGAAAAAGTGATATATGGCATCAACACGGGTTTTGGACCTATGGCCCAATGGCGCGTGGAAGACAGCCATTTGCGTGAACTACAGTATAATATCATCCGCTCTCATGCTACGGGAGCAGGTAAACCGTTGGATGATTTTTTTGTACGCGCGGCCATGCTTGCGCGCGTGGGCTCGTTCGCGCAATGCAAGAGCGGAGTACACCCTGAGTTGGTGGCTTTGTTGACAGAGTTTATCAACCGCGGTATATGTCCTTTTATTCCAGAACATGGCAGCGTAGGTGCCAGCGGCGATTTGGTACAACTGGCGCATATCGCATTGTGCCTTATCGGAGAAGGAAAAGTACATTACAAAGGTGAATGGCGCCCGACAGCGGAAGTGCTGAAAGAGTGCGGGCTGAAACCTATAGGCATTCATATTCGCGAAGGATTGAGTTGCACTAACGGAACGAGTGTCATGACCGGTATAAGTGCTGTCAACCAGATGGATGCAGAGAATCTGCTTCATTGGGCTACTTTAGCTGCGGTATGGATGAATGAGATAGCAGGCAGTTATGACGATTTGATGGCAGCTCCGCTGAATGAGAGCCGCCGTCATAAAGGTCAGATATACATCGCGGAGCAGATGCGGCGGATGAGTGAAGGAAGCCGCCGGTTGCAAAAACGCGAGAACAAACTATATGACGAAGGGCATAAAGATGTAAAGGTATTCGAGGATAAAGTACAAGCTTATTACTCGCTCCGTTGCGCTCCGCAGATACTCGGTCCTATCATGGATACCTTGGCTTACAGCCGAATGGTTATCGAGGAAGAACTGAATGCTGCAAGTGACAATCCTATTGTTGATCCTGTAACGGAGAATGTCTATCACGGCGGTAATTTCCATGGCGACTATATCTCGTTGGAAGCCGACAAGGTAAAAATAGCCATGGTACGATTGGCGATGGTAAGTGAGCGGCAATTGAATTATTTGTGTCACGACCGCATTAACGGTATTCTGCCTCCGTTCCTGAATTTAGGTACATTGGGTTTGAATTACGGAATTCAGGCTTGTCAGTTTACAGCAACCAGTACGACAGCAGAATGTCAGACACTCGCCATGCCGAACTACGTACATTCGATACCGAATAACAACGACAATCAGGATATCGTCTCGATGGGAACGAATAGTGCCGAGTTATGCACCCATGTGATAAATAATTGTTACCAAGTGCTATCAATTCTCTTTATGGCCATGGCGCAAGCAGTGGATTGCCTGAAGATAGCAGACCAGTTAGCTCCTGCTACCAAAGCGCAGTATGATGCTATTCGTCAAATCATGCCAACGATTATCGAAGATACTCCTTTCTATGAGGAGATAGCACAAATAGAAACCTATTTACGAAACAAGAAATGAGTACTTACGCACTTGTTACCGGCGCCAGCCGAGGTATAGGCAGAGCTGTAGCAGAACGGTTGGCCAAAGATGGTTATACTGTGATCATCAACTATCACAGTAATACCGCTGCGGCAGAAGAGACCAAGGCTGCAATAGAAGCGGCAGGAGGAAAGGCGGAGTTATTGCCTTTTGATGTAGCGGACGGTAAAGCTATAGAGGCCGCTTTGTCCCAATGGGATGCATCCCATGAAGGCGAACATATATCAGTATTAGTCAATAATGCCGGTATCCGCCGTGATGGATTGATGGTGTTTATGAATGAAGCGGATTGGCACGACGTGATGCGTACAACGACTGAAGGTCTGTATTACATCACGCATCATGTTTTATCCGGCATGCTTCGTGCTCGCAAAGGAAGAATCGTGAATATCGCTTCTATCTCCGGCGTGAGCGGTCTGCCCGGCCAAACCAATTATTCTGCAGCCAAAGCGGCTTTGATAGGTGCAACAAAAGCATTAAGCAAAGAAGTAGCGGCCCGCAAAGTGACAGTAAATGCCGTGGCTCCGGGATTTATAGCCACAGACATGACTGCTGATTTGGATGAAGGGGAATTGAAAAAGACGATACCTGCCGGCAGATTCGGAAAACCTGAAGAAGTAGCGGCATTGGTTAGTTTCTTATGCTCTGAAGAAGCGGCATATATTACGGGACAAGTGATAGCAATAGCGGGAGGAATGGGATGAGACGAGTAGTAGTAACAGGAATGGGTATATGGTCTTGTATAGGCCGTAACAAAGAGGAAGTGAGCGCATCGCTTCGTGCCGGGAAGAGCGGCATAGGATATGACGAAGCGCGTAAAGAGTACGGTTTCCGCAGTCCATTGACCGGCATAGTAGAAACGCCGGATTTGAAAGCTTTGCTTCATCGTCGTTTGCGAACAGGCATGTCACAAGAAGCGATGTATGCCTATATGGCAAGCCGCGAAGCATTCGAACAAGCGGGTATAGACGAACAATATCTATTGGATCATGAAGTAGGAATACTGTTCGGAAACGACAGTACGGCTCTTCCGACGGTAGAGATGCATGAACTGATGCTGGAGAAGCATGACACGGCCTTGCTTGGCAGCGGCTTGATTTTCCAGTCGATGAACTCGACGGTAAACATGAATCTCAGTACGATTTTCCATCTGCGCGGCATTAATTTCTCTGTTTCGGCAGCTTGTGCCAGCGGAAGCCATTCGATAGGTTTGGGAACGATGTTCATCCGTCAGGGATTGCAAGATATGGTATTGGTTGGCGGAGCACAGGAGGTAAATCCTTATGCTATGGCTGCTTTTGATGCCTTGGGTACTTTCTCGAGCCGTGTAGAAGAACCGACGAAAGCCAGCCGTCCGTTTGATCAGGATAGAAACGGCTTGGTGCCGAGTGGAGGAGCTGCGGCTTTGGTATTAGAAGATTATGACCATGCCATCGCTCGCGGCGCGACCATCTTAGCCGAAGTATGCGGATATGGTTTTTCCAGCAATGGAGGCGGTATCTCCCAACCGAGCAGCGAAGGATCGTTTATCGCGATGGAGCGTGCTTTGGCCGATGCCGGAATGCAAGCGGAAGAGATCGATTATGTGAATGCTCACGCCACTTCTACCAAACAAGGCGATGAAGAGGAAGCGATAGCGCTTACCCGGCTCTTCAGCGGTAAGAAAGCATGGATCAGCAGTACCAAATCCATGACCGGTCATGAATGCTGGATGGCCGGAGCGAGTGAAGCCGTATATAGCATTATTATGATGCAGGAAGGTTTCGTAGCGCCGAATATCAATTTAGAGCATGTTGATCCTTGTGCGGCTGAATTACGATTGGCCAAAGAGACCGTAGAGACGCCGCTGGAAAAAGTATTAAGCAACAGTTTCGGTTTTGGCGGAACGAATAGTGCGATTGTGCTCAAACGATTAGGGTCTAACCGCTAAATGAGTCGTAAATGAGTCGTAAATGAGTCGGTAAAGTGGCAGAAAACGAGTAACGAATGAGTCGTAAACGACCCCTGAGTAATTAGTAAGTTATGCAATTATTTGAGAATCTTAAAAAAGCATTTACAAAAGAGCAATATAATGCGCAACAAGCGCAAGAAATGGCGCATTTGTATTCCTGGGGACCTGTGATTTTCCAGGTTTGCCGGTTGATGATCAAATACGGTATCTTGGATTTGCTGCATGATCATCGTGAAGGACTAAGCCAGGCGCAAATCGCAGAGGCGACAGGTTTGAGCGAATATGCTGTCAAATGTCTGCTGGAAGCTTCACTTACTACGCATATCGTGCTGATTGATCCGGATACGAACCAGTATCGTTTGGCCAAAACGGGTTGGTTTCTGCTTCGCGACGCTATGATTCGTGCAGATATTGATTTCAATCATGATGTGAATTATGAAGGATGGTTCTTGCTCGATAAAGCATTGGAAGAAGGCCGTCCGGCAGGATTGAAACATTTTGGCGACTGGCCTACGATCTATGAAGGTCTCAGCAGTCTGCCGGAGGATGTACAGAAGAGTTGGTTCAGTTTTGACCATTATTATTCCGATCATAGTTTTGACGAAGCATTGGAGATCATAAGCGCCAACAAGACGCAGCATTTACTGGATGTAGGCGGCAACACGGGTCGTTTTGCGATGCGTTGCGTGGAGTATAATCCTGTGATAGAAGTGACGATATGCGATCTGCCACAACAGATCGGTTTGATGCAAAAAGCCACAGCCGGTAAACCTGGTTCGGACCGGATTCACGGGGTAGGAATGAATATACTGGATGAGACCAATGCTTTCCCGACCGACAAACGGTATGACGTGATATGGATGTCGCAGTTTCTGGATTGTTTCAGCGAAGTGCAGATAGTATCTATCCTGCGTCGCGCTGCGGCGATATTGGATAAAGACAGCAGGATTTATATCATGGAGACTCTTTGGGACAGGCAGGATTATGTGCCGGCCGCAATGAGTTTGACTATGACAAGCCTGTATTTCACGGCCTTGGCCAATGGAAATAGCAAGATGTATAACACGGATGATATGGTTCGTTTGATTAAGGAAGCGGGACTGGAAGTAGAAACTATTCATGACCGCATCGGAAACGGCGGACACTCGATATTAGTTTGTAAAAAATAGACAAATTTATGGATAAACAATTGATTATTGACAAAGTGAACAACCTCTTGGTGGAGGAGTTCGAGATTGATCAGGAGTTGCTGTCTCCGGAGGCATCGCTGAAGAGCGATCTGGAGATAGATTCTCTGGATTTTGTGGATATCGTGGTATTGATCGACCGCGAGTTTGGATTCAAACCCAAAGCAGAGGAGCTGAAGACAGTAAAGACGCTGCAGGATTTCTACGATTATATCGAGGCGCACGTGTAAATGGCAGAACAAGCGTGGAACGGACAGACAGGAGGGACACACGGGATGCAACGCGCTCTTGTGAGTCTTATCCGTGCGGTAGGTGTAAGGCCGGTTTACGGCATTATGCATCTTTGGCTGGTATGGTATATACTGGTTCGTCCGTCTGTTACCCGCGGAGCATATATCTTCCATCGCCGCAGAGGCCGTAACAGGATTCAAGCGGCATTGGATGTATATCGCAGTTTCTACCATTTCGGCAAAGTGATAATCGATCGTTTTGCGGTTTATGGAGGTCATCAGTTTGAGATCGTAGTGGAGAATAAAGAGCGCTATTACGGTAAGATGAACTATACCAAAGGATTTGTGCTTCTTTTTTCCCATTTAGGCAACAGCGAGATGGCGGCTTATTCGATGGCTACGCCGGAGAAACATATGAATATTCTGGCTTTCGGCGGAGAGACACCGGTTGTAATGGCCGAACGGGCCAAAGTGCTGGCAAAGAATAACATAGGTATGATTGTAGTCAATCCCGGTGAGATAAATCATATCTTTGAGATTCATAATTCGCTGGAACGCGGCGAAGTGCTGGCCGTAGCCGGCGATCGCCGTATGGGAGATAAGACGATCACTTGTTCGTTCATGGGAGCGGAAGCTCCCTTCCCTGCCGGAGTGTTCCAGTTATGCGCTACGCTCCGTTGCCCGATCGTACTGACTTTTGTTCTAAAAGAACCTCAAAACAGGTATCATATCTATACCGAAGAGTTATTGTCGAAAGAGGCTTTATCCCGTTCGCAGCAGGCGGCCTATTTGGCTCAGCAGTTTGCTTCTCGTTTGGAGCAGATGGCTTTAACTTATCCGTATGAATGGTTTAATTTCTTTGATTTCTGGCATGATCCCCACGCATGATATAAATACCTGGATTCCTCAACGGCCGCCGTTTGTCTTTATCGACACGATTGTGGAGGTAAGCGCTCAGCATGCCATCACGCAATACACGATTTCGGAGACCTGTCCGTTGATGGAAAACGGCTGTTTATCCCTGGCTGGTCTGATGGAAAATGCGGCGCAGAGTTGTGCTGTGCGAGCCGGATTCAGCGGAGGAAACAGGATAGGGTATATCGGAGCTATCAAGCAAATGAAGGCAACTCGTCTTCCTAAAGCAGGGGAACGATTGACGACCGAAGTGGTACTCTTGCAGGAAGTGCTTAATATTTCGCTTATCGAGTGTAAAACCCGATTAGGAGAGGAAATAATCGCTACCACCACATTAAAACTGGCTATTATCGATTAATGATATATTGTATCGGACATAGTATTATTTCGCCGCTTGGCGAAGGCAGCCAAGCGAATGTGGAGGCGGTGAAAGCCGGCCGGAGCGGACTGAAGATTCATACCGATCGTTTTGAGTCGGTTGAGCCGTTCTGTGCCTCACTTTTTGATACGCCGCAGGAGTTTGTGCCGCTGTGTATCCGTAGTGTGGAAATGGCGAAAGGCGAGACAGACCTCGCAGACCCATCAACGATATTTATCCTCAGTACAACCAAAGGGGATCAACTCGATTTGTTCACTCCGGCTCAATCGATTGCCCGGCATTTCGGTAATCCGAATCCGCCGATAGTAGTGAGCAATGCCTGTACGTCAGGTGTCTGTGCTCAAATAACAGCGCTGCGCCTGCTTGATGCCGGATTATACAAGAGCGCTGTGGTAATAGGATGTGACATACAGACAAAGTTCATCATCAGCGGTTTTCAGGCCTTTAAAGCCTTGTCGCCGGAACCCTGTCTGCCCTTCAGTCCGGATCGAAAAGGACTGAATCTGGGAGAAGCCACAGCTACGATTATCTATACCTCCGAGGTGCGCAAAGGCTGGCGGTTGGAAGCAGGCAGCATCCATAATGATGCAAACCATATCTCTGCGCCCAGTCGCACGGGAGAAGGGGCATACCGGTGTCTGACGGATGTGACGGAAGGTATTGATCCTGCCGAGATAGATTTACTGGGAGTGCATGGTACAGCAACGCTGTATAATGACGATATGGAAAGAACAGCCATTGAGCGGGCAGGTCTGCAGAATGTACCGATGAGCGTACTCAAACCATTCTTTGGTCACACAATGGGTGCAGCAGGGGTAGTAGAAACCATTATAGGAATGGAGTTGATCCAACGCGGAATATTTATTAAAATGCTTTCCGGTTTCGGGGGAGTGAATGCAGCAATCCGATTGCGATGCGAGTAAGTCATGAGATAGAAATAACACCGGCTGCGGTTGTGTTGAATGGCCAACCGATAGCAACGAATGAACAAGGCGAGAAAATGCTCGTCGAGTTGTACCGCCGGTATGTGAAGGATTATCCTAAATTCTTCAAGATGGACACACTCAGCCGGCTCGGTTTTATCGCTGCAGAACTGTTGTTACAAGATCAGCCGGTGGCAGCTGTTATCCTAGCCAATCGTAGTGCCAGTATCAAGAATGACACGGATTATTTGGCTACAATAACCGGAGAAAACTATTATCCTTCTCCTGCGCTTTTTGTCTATACATTGCCTAATATTGTCACAGGCGAAATAGCCATTCGCCATCATATTCAAGGCGAGACATCGTGTTATATTTTGGAAAAACCGGAACAATTAGAACCGATTATCCTATCGCAAATTAACCGCCAATCGCCTATCCTGGCCGGATGGTGCGAATGCAGCGGACCGAATACGTTTAATGCAAAATTACAAATTATATGGAACAATTAATCGAACAACTGAAGACACAGATTATTGAAGCACTAAATTTTGAAGACATGACGCCGGCAGATATTGACACCGACGCACCTTTGTTTGGCGAAGGACTTGGTCTTGATTCAATTGACGCATTGGAGTTGATTATGCTTATGGATCGTGAGTATGGTATCAAACTGGCAGATCCGAAAGCCGGCAAAGCTATTTTCCAATCAGTCCGCACTATGGCGGAATATATTCAAGCTAACCGCACCAAATAATGCGCATTGCCATAACGGGTATAGGAGTTGTCAGCGCGATCGGAACTAATTGCACCGAGACGTTGCAGTCATTAATAGCCGAACGGTCAGGTATCGGTCCGATGCGCTATTTGGAAAGCCTTCATGCGGATATACCGGTAGGAGAGGTGCCTTATAGCAATGCAGAGCTGAAGAAGATGCTGGCTATCGGAGATGAACCGATGCCGCGTACTTCGTTATTGGGATTGATGGCGGCTCGCGAAGCGATAGAAATGGCTGAGGCAGAATGTGATGCCTTTATTTCCGGCACCACAGTAGGAGGTATGGATATCACGGAGCAGCATTGGGCTGATTATATGGAAGGCAATGCGACAGAGAATATACGTCTGCATGAAGCGGGCGAATCGACGAATGCGATAGCCAAGCATCTTTCCTCCATTCATCCTTCACCCTTTACGTTTATTGCCACACCCTCTACCGCGTGTTCCTCGGCTTTGAATGCTATTATGCTGGGCGCGAATATGTTACGCACCGGGCAAGCCCAACGAGCATTGGTAGGTGGTGCGGAGAGTTTGAGCAAATTCCATTTTAACGGGTTTAATACCCTTATGATATTGGATCATCAGCCCTGCCGCCCCTTTGATGCAGACAGACACGGTCTTAATCTGGGGGAAGGAGCGGGTTATCTGGTGATTGAAAGTGAAGAAGCTGCGATGGCTCGCGGTGCGAAGATATTGGGCTATATCAGCGGCTATGCCAACACCTGTGACGCATTCCATCAGACTGCATCATCGGAAAACGGAGAAGGCGCGTATTTGGCTATGAGCAAGGCGCTACAGATGGCAGGAGTGCAACCCTCGGAAATCGATTATATCAATGCGCATGGCACGGCGACACCCAATAATGACCTAAGTGAATCAGCAGCATTGCTGCGGCTTTTTGGCGAATGCCTACCGAAAATAAGCAGTACCAAAGCTTTCACGGGACATACCACTTCCGCCAGCGGAGGACTCGAAGCGGCTATATGCGTATT
>JAGCFY010000012.1 GCA_017649845.1 Paludibacteraceae bacterium | reverse complement strand
TGTCAAGTGAGTGTACAGAGTAACAAAGGACCGAGGACAAAGGTTTTCTCCGAGCGGTTTGAAGCCGATGGCATTCAGTTTATCGAGCCAAGCGAACACTTATTCGATTTTAACAACCCTATCGGTGCCTGCCCTGAATGCAAGGGAGTAGGAACCGTGATGGGTATTGATATGGATTTGGTGGTGCCAGATAAGTCCAAATCGATTTACGAGCAAGCCATCGCTTGCTGGCAAAGCGAACAGATGCGGCCATGGTTAGACGCGCTGATTTATAACGCAGCGAAATTTGATTTCCCGATCCACACCCCATTCTATGCGTTGAGCCCAGAACAAAAGCAATTGATCTGGACCGGCAATGAATATTTCAGGGGCCTACACGCTTTCTTCAAAGAACTTGAGGAAAAACAATACTCGAAGATCCAATACCGCGTGATGTTAGCGCGATTCAAAGGAAAGACCACCTGCCCTGTCTGCAAAGGTTTCCACCTCCGCCGCGAAGCTGAGTACGTGCTTATCAACGGTAAAAGCATCCAACAGTTATGCGCTATGCCGATATCGGAATTGGACGAATGGTTCGACCATATCCAGTTGACAGATATCGAACAACAGACAGCGGAAATGTTACTGGTCGAGATCAAGAACCGATTGCAGTTCATGAAAGATGTGGGGCTGAGTTACCTGATGCTCAACAGACAAAGTAACACGTTGTCCGGCGGCGAGAGCCAGCGTATCAATTTAGCCAAATCATTAGGCAGCAGTCTGGTAGGTTCGCTGTATGTATTGGACGAACCATCTATCGGGTTACATCCCCGCGACACAGCGCGGTTGATACATGTGCTGCGCGAGTTACGCGACTTAGGCAATACGATAGTGGTGGTAGAACATGACGAGGATATTATTGCCGCAGCCGATCATATCATTGAAATTGGTCCGCTGGCAGGCCGCAAAGGCGGAGAGGTGGTATACGAAGGCAAACCAAGACCGGAATTATTCACTTATCAGATCCCCGCACAACGCAGGCACTGGAGTAATTATATCGAGATTGAAGGAGCATGTGAAAACAACCTGCAGAACCTAACTGTTCGTTTTCCGTTACATGTGATGACAGTTGTGACAGGCGTGAGTGGAAGCGGTAAGTCCAGTTTGGTAAGCAAAGTGCTCTACCCTGCTCTGAAGAAACATTACGGCGGAGTGTTTGCTGAGCACACCGGTGATTTCGGGCATTTGAACGGGAGTCTGCATCTGATGAAAGATATCGAGTTTGTGGACCAAAATCCATTAAGTCGTTCGAGCCGCAGCAATCCTGTCACCTACCTGAAGGCATATGACGAGATACGTCGTTTGTTCGCTGATCAGCCATTATCCAAACAGTTGGGATTTACTCCTGCGCATTTTTCGTTCAACACTCCGGGCGGCCGTTGCGAGACTTGTCAAGGCGAAGGAACTATTACGATAGAGATGCAGTTTATGGCCGATTTGGTATTGGAATGTGAACAATGTCACGGGAAACGGTTTAAACAGGACATTCTGGACGTTCATTACCGCGGAAAATCGATTTACGATATTCTTTGCATGACAGTTAATCAGGCTGTTGAGTTCTTTAGTGAGGATCCTGAATGCAGCAAGATCGTCAAGCGGCTCAAACCGCTGCAGGATGTAGGTATCGGCTATGTACAGTTAGGTCAGAGCAGCAGTACTTTGTCCGGCGGAGAGAGCCAGCGCGTCAAACTGGCTTCATTTCTTGCCCAAGAAGAGAACAAGCATACCATCTTTGTTTTTGACGAACCGACAACGGGCCTTCACCACAAAGACATCGAGGTGCTGCTAACGGCCCTGAACAGGCTGATCAGCAAGGGACATACCGTCATTATCATCGAGCATAATCCGGCCGTTATTTTAGCTGCAGACCACGTGATAGACTTAGGTCCTGAAGGTGGCAAGGAGGGAGGACGCGTAGTATGCGAAGGGACACCGGAACAAATAGCTCAATGTCCGGAGAGCTATACCGGCAAATATCTGGCACAGATTATTAATAGCAAGAAAAATAAAGAACATGAAACAAGATAAGGTCAACGAATTGCAACATTCGGATATATTTACCCGCATTCCGCAGATGAATTATCTGCCTCGTTGGGGCGTGCTGCTCATGGACATGCTGCTATGTAGCATTGCTTTTTGGCTGAGTGTATGGGTAGGAAGCGGATTCTTTCATTATCTGGATTTAAATCAGCAAATCATTCCCATAGGTCTTCAGTACCTGATTGTACTTGCAACGCAGGTTGTCGCTTTCTGGGCATTCCATACCTACTCCGGCATTCTACGGTATTCGACCTTTATCGACACGCTGAAAGTGCTACTATCCAACGTCTGTGTTGGTCTTGTGCTGGGAGTTTTCAACATAGTGATGGATCAAAGCGCCGGATGGCATCCTGTCATGAACACAGTTCTGGCGATATATGTTCCTACTTCCTTTGTTTTGCTCTTCTCGCTGCGCGTGGGAGTGAAGACCTTAGGTGAAACTTTAGAGCGCAATCAAGGCAGTCCGTTAGTCATGATCTACGGTACTCAATCGGCAGGTTTGGCTATAGCCAAGATGCTACGCGCCGTAGGAAACACGCCTTACCGACCGGTAGGATTTATCGCTGATGAGCACCAGCGGCACGGGTATGATTTGGCCGGATTGCGTGTACGCGAGTTGAACGAGAAACTATTTATATGGATGGCGAAACATAATATACGACATATCATTGTCTCGCCGATGAAAATGAAAGAGATCAATCCGGCAAAGGACCTGCAGATATTCATCAATCATAGTATTCATATTCTTACCACTCCGTATTTTACCCAATGGGAAAACATTGAAGACATTGATTTACAACGCATTGGTAGGATCGATTCTATTCATATTGAGGATTTATTGGAGCGGCAACAGATTTCCATTAACACCGAGAATGTGCGCCATACCCTGCAAAAACGCGTTGTGTTGGTGAGTGGAGCGGCAGGTAGCATCGGTAGCGAACTGGTGCGGCAGATTCAGCAATACGAACCACAAGCCACTATATTGCTGGATATAGCCGAGTCTCCGTTACACGACTTGATGCTGGATTTACAAAAACAATTCCCAAAGGGAAGATTTATTCCCGTTATCGCTGATGTACGCAACCGCAATCGTATCGAGCAGATTTTCAACGAGATGCGGCCGGATATTGTTTATCATGCTGCAGCTTACAAACATGTACCGCTGATGGAGAGTTTCCCCAACGAAGCTATCCAGGCAAACGTAGCAGGTACAAAGAATATGGCGGATATGGCTGTTAAATACAAGGTACAGCGGTTCGTCATGATCTCAACGGACAAAGCTGTGAACCCCACCAATATCATGGGAGCCAGCAAGCGTATCGCAGAGATTTACGTGCAATCGCTTTTCCGCAAACTAAGTGCTTCCAATCCCGATTGCACCAAGTTTATCACTACCCGGTTTGGTAATGTATTAGGCAGCAACGGTTCGGTTATTCCTTATTTCCGCAAGCAGATTGCCGCCGGAGGTCCTGTCACAGTAACTCATCCGGATATCATCCGCTATTTTATGACCATCCCGGAAGCCTGCTGCTTGGTGATGGAAGCCGGCACATTAGGTGAAGGAGGCGAGATTTTCGTCTTCGACATGGGAGAACCGGTCAAGATTCTGGATTTGGCACGCAACATGATCCGTTTGGCCGGATACACGCCGGAAAAAGATATTCAGATTGTGTTTACCGGTCTTCGTCCGGGTGAAAAACTGTACGAAGAATTGCTGAACCAGAAAGAGACCACTATTCCTACTGCCAATGATAAAATCATGGTAGCAAGAGTGCGAGAGTTCGATTTTGACACGGTTAGCCGGCAAGTGGACAAACTGATTAATACGAGTCGTCTCTCAAAGCCGTTTACTACGGTCAAGATGATGAAACAGTTAGTACCGGAGTATATCAGTAACAACTCTATTTTTGAACAATTAGACCCGCAATGATACAAGATTTTTTCATTCAACATAGTTACCTCATCGGCTTAGTAAGTTTTGCCCTCGGTTGGATTGGTATGCCGGTTGTGATCCGTATCGCAAAAGCGAAAGGATTCGTTGTGCGTCCTAACAAACGAATGAGCCACACGGGCGAAGTGCCTAATATCGGAGGTCTGAATATTTATTTCAGTGTGATGCTGTCGTATCTGCTGTTTGATTTTAGCCAAATTGCCCATAACCAATTTTTCCTGATAGGTGTTGCCGCCATCATGATCATCGGTTTTATCGATGATGTGCTGGTTCTCACACCGCTTTCCAAACTGCTTGGCGAAGTTTTTGCCGGCATTGCTTTAATCGGTTTCGGAGATCTTAGGCTCACTCATTTGCATGGTATTTTCGGCATTGAGCAGATAGGTGTTATCCCGAGTTATATCATCTCGCTTTTTGTGCTGATTGCTATCATTAATGCTATCAACCTCATTGACGGCATTGACGGTTTGGCAAGTGGTCTAGGTATTTTGTATTGCTTGTTCTTCGCTGTGTATTTTCATCTGGTAGGCTCTAGCAGTTGGTCGATTCTGGCTATCTGCATGATCGGAGCACTTGCGGTGTTCTTTATCTTCAATGTATTCGGGAAAAGCGGAAAAATCTTTATGGGTGATTCCGGTAGTTTGCTGCTGGGCTATCTACTGACAGCGTTTATCTTCCGCTTCTGCGAGCAAAACGCTTATCATGTTATTCCGGAGATATACCATATGAATGCTGCGCCGGCAGTAGCGGTCTGCGTGCTAACAGTGCCTATTTTCGACACTATCCGTGTGAGCATCACGCGTATCAAGCAGCATCGTTCGCCTTTCCAGCCGGATAAGAACCATATTCACCATCTATTATTACGGACAGGATTAAACCATATCCAAACGACCTGCGTCCTGCTATCCGTCAGTGTTTTCTTTATCGGTTTGGCTATTCTGGGCAGAAACTGGAACATCTGGCTTCTGCTGTTCACAGATTTTGCTTTAGCCACAGCTTTAACTTTGGTGCTTTGGCGCATTATCAACAAAAAACTCTACGGTCCGAATGCTAACAATTGACCACATATCAATGGAGTTTTCGTCCCGCCCCGTGTTGGACGATATCACGTTCCTTATCAACCGTAAGGAGCGCATTGCATTGGTGGGCAAAAACGGAGCCGGTAAAACAACTTTGCTGCGTCTTATCGCCGGAGAATACCAGCCTACGAGCGGACGCATAGCGCGAGAGGCGGACATGACAATAGGATACTTGCCGCAGGTGATGTTATTCCAAGACAACCGCACCTTGCGTGAAGAAGTGATGAGTATTCATACCCAACTGGCGCACGAACAGGACGAAGCACGGTTTATCGCAGAGATGGACCGCACGATCATCGGTCTTGGCTTTGAACGCAAAGATTTCGATCGTCCGTGTTCCGAGTTCTCCGGAGGATGGCGAATGCGTATCGAGTTGGCTAAGATCCTATTGCGGCATCCCGACCTGTTACTGCTGGACGAGCCGACGAACCATTTGGATATTGAGTCCATCCAATGGTTGGAGGACTTCTTAAAAACAAGTCCGAGTGCTGTGCTGATGGTGAGTCACGACCGCGCATTTATCGATAATGTATGCGGACGGACGATAGAAATCACACTCGGCCGGATATACGATTACAACGTCAATTACAGCCGGTTCGTAGAGTTGCGCAAGGAACGGCACGAGCAGCAAGTACGTGCCTACCAGAATCAGCAAAAAATGATTCAGGATACCGAGGAGTTTATTGAGCGTTTCCGGTACAAAGCGACCAAAGCGGTACAAGTACAGAGCCGCATCAAACAACTCGAAAAACTGGAACGGCTTGAGGTGGATCTGGAAGACACCTGCAAACTCAATCTGCGTTTTCCGCCAGCTCCGCGGAGCGGAGATTTTCCGCTGATAGTGGAAGATTTGCGCAAGGATTTCGGCGAACATAATGTTTTTCACGACGTCACATTTACGATCCGAAGAGGCGAAAAAGTGGCATTTGTAGGTAAGAACGGAGAAGGAAAAACGACGCTCGTCAAATGTATTATGGGGCAACTGGACTATATGGGCACGCTGAAAATCGGTCACAATGTCAAGATCGGCTATTTCGCACAAAACCAAGCGGCACTATTAGATGAGAATCTGACCGTTTTCGAGACGATTGACTATGTTGCCGTAGGTGATATACGGACGAAAATACGCGATATCCTCGGCGCATTCATGTTCGGCGGAGAAGCGAGCGACAAGAAAGTAAAAGTGCTCTCCGGCGGTGAGAGAAGCCGTCTGGCGATGATAAGACTGCTATTAGAGCCTTGTAACCTGCTCATCCTTGACGAACCGACAAACCACCTGGACATGCAATCCAAAGATGTGCTTAAGGCCGCTCTGCAGGATTTCAACGGCACACTCATTTGTGTAAGCCATGATCGCGATTTTTTGAACGGATTGGTTTCAAAAGTGTATGAGTTCGGCAGTGGAAGAGTGAAAGAACATCTCGGCGGCATTTATGATTTCCTGCGGGCGAAGAAGATAGATAACTTACAGGAATTAGAGAGAAAGGACAAGGAAAATTCTAGACCATTGCCGAGGGAATCAGCAGGTTCGGAAGTTGCTTCCGCCAAGCAGGATTATGCGGCACAGAAAGCCGCAGCGGCTGAGAAACGCAAGAAAGAAAAACAGATTGCAGAAACAGAAACAGCTATTGCTGCACTGGAAGCACAACAAGCGGAGATAGAGCAGCAACTCGCTCTGCCGGAAAACCAGACACAAGAGATGTTCCAGAAATACGAATCTATCAAACATCAGATAGAGCAAAAACTATACGAATGGGAGATATTGAGCGAAGCATGAAAGAGATTATTGACTATATCATCACCTGGCTTTGTTACGGGGATGAAGAAGCGGCGCAACGTGTGGCATACACGGCCGATGAGAGTGCGTTAGAGACGCATGACGTGATTATCGTGCCCTGTGGTTTACTGGGTAAAGAGATCGTGTATCCGGAACTCAAAAAACCGATTGTTGAGCAGCCGACCAAAGGCAAAACGATTATCCGGACAGATATCGTGTATACTACTTTTTTCTTCGCTTCCCGAGCGGAAGAACTGATTAATCCGCAGCGCGATGAACACGATCGTTTTGCAGCTAAATTCTCCATTTTGGGGCAAAAAAGTCGCATGCAGATTCCGCGTCTGGATGAATATGCCCGACTGGTGCTCAAGCAATTGAATCTGCCGATGCCCGAACCCGGATTCGGACATATCTACCTAACTCATGATATCGATGCTATCGAGCAATATCGTCATCTACGCGGCGCGATAGGAGGCATCATGCGCGGAGAAAGCAAACAAGTATGGGCTGCACTCAAAGAGATACATAATGACCCGCTTTATACTTTCCCGTGGTTGATTGAACAAGACGCACGTCTACCGCAGGCTGATTCGATTTATTTCGTCAAGCATACGCAAGGCAAAGGATATGACTACCCGCAGTATCCGCTTTGGGGACGAGATTACAAACGGGTAAAGAAACTGCTCCGGCACAGCAATGCCTACTTGGGTGTTCACGGCAGTTATTACGGCGATATTCCGAAGATTAAGTATAGCAAGATGTACCGCGCGCATTATCTGCGGGCTTCTATTGACCAATTGCAACGACTTGCTGATGCAGGTTATACCGATGATTTCACGATGGGATTTGCGGATCAGGCCGGTTTTCGCCTTCAGACATCGCGTGCCATCCGATGGATCAATCCCAAAACGATGCAACTGACGCCGCTCACGCTGCATCCGCTTATCATCATGGACAACACACTCAGTCAGGAGAACTATATGAATCTGACCGAAGATGAAGCCTATTTCCTCTGCGAACGATTGATCGACAAAGTGCGTTTGCATCACGGAGATCTCTGCCTGTTATGGCATAACAGCAATATCAACGACCAGACCTACCATCGGTCTCTATATGAAAAAATTATTAGTTGTATCTGATCCTCCTGCGAGACCGGGTTATCTCCCGCGCCTGCGTTTTCTGTGCGACTATCTCGTGCGGAAAGGATATGATGTGACCTTACTGACCGAAGAATACCAGCCACTTGATTTTGCACACTCCTACTCTATCGAAACTATCCGGATGTACAGCGGCGGTTCGATGGACTGGATGCTCAAGACCATCTGGACGCTTTTGACCGATTGGCATGACAGAGTTTTTGCCCGCAGAGCCATTCAACTATCAGCTATCAAAAATCAAAACTTTGACTTGGTGCTTTGCAGTTCCTTCTCTGATTTTCCGTTAGGTGCTGCGTATCGCATAGCCCGACAAATGGATGTGCCGCTTCTATGCGACATACGTGATTTGGACGAACAAGTGGATGACTCGCGGTATCAATACAAGCATCAAAGCCGATGGCTTATGCCTTTTAGGCATCTGTATCGCGCTATTCATATTCGCCGGCGCAACAAAGTACTGCGGGCGGCATCTGCCATCACGACCGTTTCGCCATGGCATGCAGATTTTATCCGTCGATACAACAGCCATGTGCACGTGATATACAATGGTTTTGACGAGACACAATTCTATCCACAGGATATGGTAGCAGAGCAATTTACCGTCACCTACATCGGTTCGCTTTTCGAATGGCAGAAAGAAGCCTTGGAGAAAGTGCAGCAAGTCATTTCTTTGGATATGCACACGCCGCAGCATAATCCTATTCCGCATGACCAACTGGGCGATGCTATTCGTCGCAGCAGTATCATGCTGGTACTAACCAACAAACATACGCACGGCATGTTGACCACGAAATTTTATGAAGCATTAGGGTGCGAGAAACCTGTTCTCTGCGTGCCTTCTGACCAAGGAGAATTAGCCAAACTAATCGCTTTCACTCATGCCGGAATTGCCACGGATGATATGGAAGAGATCAGAGCTTTTATAGCCGAGAAACAGCAAGAATGGCAGCAAAAAGGCTTTACACGGCAACAAACGCAACATCGTGAAGAGTTTTCGCGAGAGACACAATGCCAACAAATGGAAGAAATCATAAAACAGTATATATCATGAAAAAAAGTTTTATAACATTTATTTTTGCTCTTTGCTCTATCCCGCTGTGGGCATGGGATAGCCCTGTAACTATTCCTGACGTAGGCAATGCACGCCTGCGCATCGTAGCGCAGAATGCAGAAAACTACCTCTCGAATATCGAGGCCTCCAATTCGTCTTGTTCCACACAGGCGCAGTTTGAAGCTAAAACATATAAGATGGCAAATGTTTTTGTTGCGCTGCAAGCTGACATTGTGGCGATTTGCGAGGTAGAGCGTAATGACGAGATATTAGGATATATCGTTGATGCCATGAATGATTTAAGCGGTGGAGACGATTATGCTTTTATCACGGATGGTTTGTTTAGTTCTGCCGATCCGGGAGAATACCAAAGTCTAAAATCTGGTTTTATCTATCGTAAAGAAAAAGTTACACCGCAAGGCAGCAATATCACGCCATATACTTCCGGCGCCGAATATAAAGCCCGCATGCGTATTCAGGCATTCAAAGAGAAGAATTCAAACGAAGTGTTTGTGCTATCGATGAATCATTTTAAAGCCAAAGATAGTTCATCAGACGCTGGAGAAAGCACACGGTTGCAGAATGTATCCAACTTGATTTCCAAATTAAGCACTATTTCCACCGATCCGGATATCCTGGTCATGGGTGATCTGAATGCCTATATGGGCGAAGAACCTATTAATAGACTTGTGAATGCCGGCTATGCCGAGCAACTCATTCGTTTCGATGCGAACGCATACACCTATATCTACCGCGGCACGAAAGGTATCCTGGATCATTGTATGGCGAATAGCACGATGGCTACCCAAATAACCGGCGCATATGCTTATCACATCAATACTGCCGGAGGATATAATTATAAATATTCCGACCATGATGCTGTTTTGGTAGGTTTGCGTTTGGGCGAGACAGTGAGTGATATTGAATCTGTTTCCTCTTCTGTTCCTGCACGCAAAATCCTGCGCAACGGACAATTATACATCGAGATTGACGGACAACTCTTTACCATCACCGGAAACCGAATCCAATGATCAGCATCATCGTTCCCATATATAACGCCGAACGCTATTTGGAAGCATGTCTGGATAGTTTGCTTTCGCAAAGCGAGAAAGAACTGCAAATCCTTCTCGTGGACGACGGCAGCACGGATGATAGTCTTGCTATTGCGAAAGATTATGCTGCAAAAGATACTCGTATACAGGTTTTCCATCAGTCTAATGCAGGGCAATCCGCGGCACGCAATATCGGCTTGCAACACGCTAAAGGTGAGTTTATCGCATTTGTGGATGCAGATGACCAGATTGCAGAAGATTGGTGTGAAAGGCATTTGGAAGCAATAGACGATGTGGACTATGTACAAAGCGGTTTTCAAGATAAACGACCACTCCACCGCTATCAATTCACTTCACCGTGTATGCGGCTCTATCGCCGCAAAGCGATAGAAGATCTGCGGTTTACAGAAGGTATGATATACGAAGATGTCGTATGGTCTGTGGATATCTGGCTCAGCGGTGCGCGATGCCGCTGTATACCCTATAGCGGATACCATTACACCGCAAATCCGGATAGCACGACTTCAAAACGCCATCCCGATGCAGAGAAACGTGTGTTTGAGGAACTCAAAAAACGCCTTTCGTGTGCCTCTATCAAAGGGAAACTGATTGTTTATTACACCATTATACGATTGAAAATACATTTTTTGAAACAATGAGAAAAATATTCTTGACTTTAGTACTTTGTACTTTGTCACTTGGTACTTTTGCGACAACTTATTATGCTTCGCCGAACGGTTCGGGCGATGGTCTCTCCTATGCTTCGCCAACCTCCTTTGCTTCCGGAGTAAGTAAACTGCAAGCTCCAGGCGACACGTTATATCTTTTAGGCGGCACGTATGAGTTCTCCGATAAATTCAGCATCAACAAACAAGGTTC